>DAOVZQ010000019.1 GCA_030635025.1 bacterium | reverse complement strand
CGGCGTGACGGGCGCGCCGGACGTCATCAACGCCGACGTCAACGGACTCGCCGAGCGCTCGGGCGGTTTCTTCGACGAACCCGAGCTGGTCAGCGCCCACGGACACGACCTGGGACGCGGCCTGCCCATGGGCGGAGGCTTCGGCCTCTGCACCCGGTGCCACTGGGGCGCCCCCGAAGACCAGCGCGTCACCTGCATCGACTGTCACGCTCCCCACGGTAACGGCAATCCCCGGAACGTACAGTGGGCGTCCGACCCGCCGGCCACGCCGCCCTTCGGACTCTTCAACCCCACGGGCATGACCGGACTGCCCAAATACGAGCGGGCGAACACCGGTTACGGCACCGCCAACGACGTGACCCTGCGCGAGCAGACGAATATGTGCATCGACTGTCACCACACGTTCTCCGGCGGCACGTACACGGACAGCGACGGCGACGGCATCCACGAGCGGCACCCCTCATACGACAGCGAGCGCAGCCACACCAACACCATCTCCCAGGGTCTGGTGAAGGGCACGACCAACCCCGCCCATTGGGACGGCGGCACGGGCGAGGGCTTCACCGGTACGCTACGGGTGCCCTTCGTTACGAGCGGCGCGCTCGACTACGCGTCCGCCTCAACGGTGGATGCCGCAACGAACGGCGTGTTCTGTCTGTCGTGCCACAAGGCCCACGGCAGCGAAAACGCCTTCGGCCTGGTTTGGACGGTCAGCGGAGGCATCGACAACATGGGTTGCGACCAGTGCCACCTAGGAGAGGGACGCTAGGGATGAACGGCCGGCGAATCATGAGGGCTGCGGGTCTGACGGCGTTGATCGCCGTCGCCGTGGCGTGTGCCGGGATTGCCGCCGCCGGGGACGAGCCCGTGCGGATCGACGCGATCGTGAACGGCTACGCCGCGGGCAGCACCTTCGTTTCGCCGCGCGACATCCACTGCGACATCGGGAACGGCGAGATTTACGTGGCCGACGCCGGCGCCCACAAGGTCTACATCTTCGACGAGACGGGTTGGCCGATCTATCAGTTCACCCACTGGGTCGAAGTCGGCGGCAAGACGATCGCGGGCGAGCCGTCGAGTATCGCCGTGTCTCCCGACGGCAACATCTTCGTTGTCGACGCCCTGACGAGCGCCGTCCACATCCTCGACTACCGCGGCCGGAAGCTCGCCATGCTCGAGCCGGTGACCGTGCTTCCCGAGTCGGCCGGCGACGCGCGCGCCGTCGCCGTCGAGGCCGGCGCGGACGGCCTGATCCACGTCGTCGCGGGGCGGAAGGGCGAGTACCACGTCATCGCGATGGAGTCCGACGGCCTGGTGACCCGGACCGTTCGTCTCGGCCGGGATGAACAGCTCGACCACGTGACGGGCATGACCGTGGGCACAGACGGCTCATACTACGTGACCGACCTGTCCGCCGAGTTCGCCGTCCAGGCGTTCACGGCGAACGGCGTCAGGTTCCTGAAGTTCGGAAAACACGATGTCGGCATGGAGAACTTCTCCTATGCGGCCGACATCACGATCGCCGCCAACGGCGATCTCTGGGTTGTGGACATGATCCGCCAGTTCGTCGGCAATTTCGACGGGGCGGGTCGATTCAAGACGTATCTCGGCGGTGTGGGCGAGGGGCCCGGCTCGATGGCCTACCCCTGTGCGGCCGCGATCGATGGACGAGGTCGGGTTCTTGTCCTGGAGAAGGTCGGGCGACGTTTTCAGACGTTCGTCATGCCGCAATGGGGCGCAGAGGACGATCCCAATCATCTCTAGTTCGACATGTGTTCGTTGCACCAATTGCCTCAATCAGGAGGACGGGAAATGAAAAAGGTTCTGTGGATGGTAACCGCGATCGTGGCCATGATGGCTATGGGCGCCTTCGCGGGCGACTATCACACCGGCGGAACGATCATCTGTTCGGATTGCCACATCATGCACGCCAGCCAGGCTCACGGCTACGAGGCGGATGGCACAGGCGATTTTGCCGCCTTCGACGCCACTGCGCACGAGTTCTTGCTGCGGAACAGCGTCAACGACCTGTGTTTGACCTGTCATGATGGAAGCAGTTCGATCATCGATGTTCTGCACACCAACTCCGGCAGCGAAGTTCGCGCGGCCGGCTCCCTGAACATGACCGGCTTCGGCGAGGCCGCCACGGGCCATACCCTGGGCGACATCACCGCGGCTCCGGGCGGTACCTGGGCAAACGCCGCGGGCCTGAACTGTACCGACTGCCACCAGCAGCACGGTTACAGCCCCAGCGGCGGCAATCCCTATCGTAACTTGACCTACAGCCCGGGCGGCGCCTACGCGTATCCCGGTATGATCGTCGACTACGCTGTGGGCACGAACGATCTGTTGGTGGACGTTTACGAGGTCGCAGACAGCGGCGCCAGCCACTACGACTGGGACAACGTGTTCTTCAACGAGCCCGATGCGTCCGCCTCGGCCTACGCAGACTTCTGCAAGGGCTGCCACACTGATTTCCATGGTGCGGCGGGCGATGTGAACATGGGCGGATCGGGCGGTACCGATTGGGTGCGTCACCCCGCGGCCGGTGTAGATATCGGTATTGCGGGTGGTGGTCATTCGAGTCTGGCCGTGTTCCAGGGCAACACCAACCAGGTCAAGGTCATGAGCGCGACCGGCGACTGGGCCGCGGGCGTCGATGTGACTCCGTCCTGTATGTCCTGCCACAAGGCTCACGGTAACACAAACTCCTTCGGCCTGATCTTCATGGCCGGTACGGGTGTTGTGACCGAGGCGGGCGACGATGGCGTCCAGGCCAAGGACCTGTGCGCACAGTGTCACGTCCAGTAGGGTTCGAGTTGATCTGAAGCCATGACGGCTTCGCCAGGATGGGAGGAGATGCTATAGTCTCCTCCCATCCCTCGTTTCAAGAGGCGGGTCGAATCAGTCTTATCAAATAGGATCGAAAGGACACCGGTATGAAAATGAAACACGGGTCCGCCCTCTTGGCGGGGGTTCTGATCCTGCTCGCCGGGCTCGTCGGTGGCCAGACCCTGCCCGGTCCCCATATGGATTCGACCCACGGCGTCCATCGCGTCCTGACGTCACCGCCGACGATCGGCGACTGTATCCAGTGTCATGAGACCCACGGCGACGAGGACGGCCTGGCCATACCCGAAGCGCCGATTCTCTTCCGGGCCAACGACAACAATTTCTGCTTCGATACTTCGGGAGTCGGCGGGTGTCACAACAACACCGCCTTGAACTATCCCCTGCCGGATACGGACTTCATGCCGGACTTTGGCGATTACCCCGGATACCCCGAGGCCAATTCCGGTGGCGACAAGACCCGCGGCGTCGAGTATCGCGGTCGTTGGCCGGGCAGCTTCGTTTTCGAGACCACGGCCATGACGGGCGGGCGCTACGTGTCGCCGCATCGCAACGATATCGACATGCCCCTGCAGGACAGCCAGGGCACCGGTCAGTGCCTGAATTGCCACAGCCCCCACGGCACGCCCAATCCCTTCGATCAGCTCACGGGCGACTATCGCGGCATGGAGGGCCACGCCGACTTCGGCGCGCCGACGGCCTACGACCTCTGTTTCGACTGCCACGGCTCCTCGGGCCCGCCGGGCATGAACACCAACGGTCGCATGATCCAGGACTTCTACGACGAATCCCTCAATCCCCAGACGGCGGGACACCAGATCCGGCTCAATCCCGATATCGCGATCTCCTGGCCCAGTTGGGTGCAGGCGGGCGACAAGCTGCCCTGCTACATCTGCCACAACCCGCACGGGTCACAGGGTAATAACGGGGCCCAGCCGAACGCCTTCCTGCTCAACGACGCCATCCCCGGCTGGAGCGGGATCACGGATCCCATCAACGTCAGTTCGCAGGGGCGTGCGGTCTGCTTCGGCTGTCATATTCCCTCGGACGGTGTCCCGGGGTCGATAACCGTGATGGGCATTGTCATGAACACCCTGCCCGACAAGGGCCCCCACCGGACGGTCGGCGCACGGAACTGCATGGAAGTCCACGGCGACATGTACGGTTCGAGTACGAGTTGGAACGTGCACAACCCCATCGGCGCCAATTGAGTGGAAGGCCCCTTGCGTGACCCCTCCACTCCATACACTCATGGGACCCTACATCGGGAGGCCGAGATGCCTCCTCGCCGTGGCGTTGGTCGTGTCGTTGTTTCTCATCGACATCCCGGCCCGCGCGGAAGTGTCGGAGGTCACGGGCCGGTACCGCGCCGACTACCAGGAGATCGAGACCTCCCTGCTGGCGTCCTCACGACTTCAGCAGCAGTTCGATGTGGGTGTCGAGGATCGTCTGTTCGGCGCCAGCACACTCCGGTTCAACTTTACGTCCCAGCGCTATACCGATGTCGATCGCGGCCTGAGTGTCTCGTCCCACCGTCTCCGTTTTCATCTGACCGGCAACACCTACAACCTGATCGGTCTCTACTCGCCGCGCAGCGGCAGCACCTATGGTGTCGAGGATCAGGGCGACGAGTCGGAAGACGTGCAGCTCACGTGGATGTATACGGCTCCACGTATGCCCACGGTGCGGGCGACCTATCGACGCAACAAGCACTTCGAAGCTTCGGGTGCGGTGGGATCGAAATCACGCGAGCGGAGTCTCGAACTCGCTCACCGGATAGGGTTCGTGGAGATGACGGGCCTCTGGCGACGCATAGATCACGACCTGGGTACGGCGACCTCCGGCCGCGGGCAGGAGCATTTCATTGGCAGGGTGACGGCCCGTCGCGATTTGGCTCCGGGTGTGACGGCCGACATGGCGCTGGACCTCCAGGACGCCGACAACCGGACCGAAGGCGTGACCACGTCCGAAACGCAGACCCGCAATTTCCGCGCCGGTGTCGCCTGGATCGCCCGTCGCAATCTCAAGGCTCACCTGAACGTACTCGACCGCAAGACGAACAGCGCGTCCTCGGGCGACGACAACGACGGCCTCAACCGCGAGATCAGCGCCCGCATGACGTGGCTGCCGATCACGAGCGTGAAGATGGATTTGCGGCGGGATATCCGCGACGTCGAACTGGGTTCAGCCGACACGCATTCGGATATACTGCGTTACCAGGGCAGCTGGAACGGCCGGGTGCGCAGCCGGGTTCGCGGTCGGTTCAACGTCATCCTGAACCACGCGATCTCGACCCGAAACATATCCGCGCCGGCGGACAACGCCGACCTGACCTTCGATTCCGGTCTTTTCCCCCGGACGACCCTGAGAACCACGCTCCTGGTCTCGCGCAGGCACGGCGATACCACTTCATTGATCGGTCGCTACGGAATACAGCGCTATGTCGATTTGCGCATGAAACTGACCCGGAGACTGGAAAGCAATTTCACCTGGCGGGCGATTCTCAACACCGAGCGTTTTCGCCTGAACGAGTCGACGAACAAGGGAGTCACCGCGGGCCTGCTCTTCACCGGATCCCGGGGCCTGACCGCCTCGGCCGCCTATCGCCGGTCCGTCGACACCACCCAGGGAGGGCGTGTCGGCAATTCCTTGACGGGAAACGTGCATCTGACAGTTTCGAAAGACTGGTCCTGGTCGGCGAGTTGGACCCTGACCGATTCGAAGGTGGCGGACGAGGAGACCATCGAAGGCGATACGAAGTTCATCCGGACGAATTACAATATAGGACCGCGGACGTCCTTCCACGTCAGCTGGTCCGAATCGACGCCCGTCGGCGGGGACGAGTCCACCGGCTTCAGCGCGTCGTTCACGACGGCGTTTTAATGTCGTCGTAAGGAAAGGGAGACCATGAAAACCTGTTGGCTACTATCCGCCATGCTCGCCGCGCTCCTGCTGTGTTCGTGCGCGAGCACCCAGAGCGCGTTTCTCAACCCGCTCGCCGAGCTCGATTTCTACGAGAGCGTCGCCGTGGTTCCGTTCTGGAACACGACCGGTGACCGGACGGCGGGGGAGAAGGTCAGCGACTCGTTCGTCACCGAGTTGATGATCACCGAGAAGTACCATGTGATCGAGCCCGGACAGTTCCGCCACAAGCTCGTGGCGGCCACCGTGGGTCTCGACGGATCGCGTCGCGGGCTCGACGCCGAGCAGATCAAGAAGGCGGGCGAGTCGGCCGGGGTCCAGGCCCTGTTTGAGGGTACGGTCCTTTCCTACGAGATGGCCCGAATCGGTCAAGGGTCGTACCCGCTGATCACGGTCGAACTGCGCATGCTCGACGTCGAGACCGGCGAGTTGATCTGGATGACGACCGTCACCCGGAAGGGTGGCCCAACCATACCCTTCTTCGGATTCGGAGAGATCCACACGCTCGGAGAGCTGACCCAGAAGGTCACCGCGGAGCTGGCACGGAGCGTGCCCTAGATGGGCGCCCTTGAGGGAACGCGGCGGATCATGCCCGTGTTGCTGGTGCTGGCCCTCGTCGCGGGATGCGGTTCGGGAGTTCGCGTCTACAGGGCTCCGGCCCTGGAGTCGGCGGTGGGGTTCAACGTCGCCGTCCTGCCCTTTTCGAATATGAGCGTGGACGGCCTCGCCAGCGACGTGATCGGCTTCGCCATCATCCAGGAAATGCTGAACCGTGACGGCTACAGGCTGACGTCGCCGAGCCTCGTCAACGAAGTGATGGCCATGCACCGGATCCGTTACGCGGAGCGCATGACGACCGAGCAGGTCAGGACCCTGGGTCAAAGCCTGGGGGTGGACGGACTCCTGATCGGGGCGGTGGACATCTACGAGTACCGTAACGAGGCGGGCGAGGAGATCGCCACGGTCTCGCTTCACATGAGGATTATCGAAACGACCGGAGGCGAGGTTCTCTGGGCCGCCGACCACCATCGCGCCGGTAACGACGGCGAGTTCGTACTCGGCTTCGGCCTGGTCGATTCGCTGGCCGATCTTGCACAGAAAGTGGTTCGGGAGATGATCGCCACTCTTCCCGACGTATCCAACGACGACCGACAAAGGTGACCATAATGAGAACAATCGCTCCCCTGCTGTTCGTCCTGACTCTCTTCGCGGGGGTTTGCTCGGCACAGGACGAGGATACGATCCCGGATGCGGGCCAGATCCAGATCCGAGTGACGCATCGCGTCTTCACATCCTTCGTGGATACGCTCGTCGTGGAGATCGGCGAAAATTTCTGGGTCGGGGATACCGAATACTCGGCGGAAGTACGTCGCTTCAACCCGGACTTCGGTATCAAGGAGGGCGAAGGTGTCATCGAACGATCCGAGGTTGCGCACAACCCCGCCTTCCAGATCCACGTTTTCGAAGAAGAGGAACAGGTCGACGAGGTCTGGGCGTTTCTCGGCAGCGATGCACCGCATTATCGCCGGGATTCCCTACTGGGCTTCCAGGTATTATCGTTCTCCTGGAGGGGCGAACTTCTCGTGAACCCAGTGCTTCGGGAGGGTGAGTGACAATGAGGATCGGACATCTTCTCGGTCGGGCTTGTATGGTCGCGTTGGCGGCTCTGGTCATTGTTTCGGTACTCGATGTTCCGGACGCCGATGCTGCCCGTAAGCGTCGCGAGTGTCTGGATTGCCACGAACGGATGAAGCCCCTCAAGAAGCTCGATGTCGTTCACAAGCCCTTCGGTGACGAAGACTGTCTGGCTTGCCATGACCGGCACGGATTCTCGCAGCAGCTGACTCTCAAGGCGGCGCCGCCTGAACTCTGCACCACCTGTCACGAAACCGTCGGAGCCGAAGCCGCGGCCTATCCCCACACGCCGTTCGCCGAAGGCCGGTGCCACGTCTGTCACAACTCGCATGCCTCGGATCAGAAATCTCTCCTGAGAGGCGACGAGGGCGGCTCGGCCTGCCTGCCGTGTCATATGGACATCAAGGAGCAGCTGGATCGCGGCGTTGGTCACGACCCCTTCGTGCGTCAGGACTGCGCCGTCTGTCACGACGCGCACGGATCCGCCGAATCCGGGCTCTTGACTCAAGCCGTGGGCGAACTCTGCGTTTCCTGCCACAAGGACGTCCCTTCGGATCATGCCGGTGATTTCACCGCCCTGATGTCTTGCACGGATTGCCACGATCCCCATCTCGCGACGGTCGCCGAACCGCTCAGCGCCCTCGCCCACGCGCCTTTCGTGATCGGTGATTGCGGCAAGTGCCACGCCGACGGCGACGACGGCCGTCCGGGTGCTCCGCTGGCGTCACCCGGAGTCTGCGAGTCGTGTCACAAGGATATAGCCGCGGTCGCTTCGGGTCCCGACGGTCACAAGCCGGCCGGCAAAGACTGTCTGACATGTCACAAGCCCCACTCCGGTCGTGTACCTCATTTGCTCGACGTCGAGATTGGAAAACTCTGTACCGAGTGCCACGAGATCAACCATGAGGGAAAAGCCGGCGAGGATGTCCATACGCCCTTCGCCGTCGGTGACTGTACGGCCTGTCACGATCCTCACGGCACGTCCCATGAGGCAGATCTGGTCGTCGACCGGGGCGAGCTCTGCGCCTCGTGCCATGCGGACGTCGTCGAACGCGCGGCTGCTGCGGATCATATCCACGAGCCCGTGATCAAGGATTGCGAAACATGTCACGCGCCCCATCGGGGCGAGCCCTCTCCCGTCCTTGTGACCAACGAGAAGGCCCTGTGCACCAACTGTCACAAGGGTATGGCGGACGGACTCGACCAGGCCCATCCGCCGTTCACGGCGGGCGCCTGTCACGAATGCCACGACGTTCATGGATCGGCTCAGCCGTCGTTGGTCAAGGCCGACCTGGCGGTGGAGTGTCTCAGCTGCCACGACGTCATCGAGGACAAGCTGCGCGGCGAAACCGTTCACAGTCCCTTCGCCAGCGGCGCTTGTCTCAGCTGTCATGTGCCCCACGCCGGTAATGGACCGGGATTGCTGGTGTCCGAGCCTTCGACACTCTGTATCGGCTGTCATGAGACCATCGCCGAAATGGCCGCGGCCACGTCGGGTCACGCCCCGGCCCGCGAGGGGAATTGTGTCGGCTGTCACGATCCCCACGGGACCGACAGCCCATCGCTTGTGCTGCGGGACGGCGCCATGCTCTGCGCGTCGTGCCACGATGGTATTGCGTCCGCGTCTAGCCGGGCGATCCAGCACGAGCCCTTCGCTGAAGGAAATTGTGCAGCTTGCCATGATTCCCACGGCGAACCCGTAGTCGCCGATGCGCTGATTGCCGATCTGTGCGCAACCTGTCACAAGGTCGATCTCGTGTCTCTCCATGGAGGGTTCCCGGTCGAGGGCACCAAGTGCACGACTTGTCACGACCCCCATGCGTCGGAAAAGCCGGGCCTGGTCAACGAAATCGCCCACGCGCCCTTCGCGTCCGGCGATTGCGCCGTCTGTCACGACAAGGTCGGCCCGGACGGTTCGGCGATGGCCTCGACAGCCTCTCTATGCGCCGGTTGCCACACGGAATCCGGTGTGTTCCAGACTTTCAGTACGACCCATGTCCCGGTCGAAAAAGGCGACTGCGTGAGCTGTCACGATCCCCACGCCGCCCGGGCCGCGGGACTGCTCCGAGACGATGTGACCGTGGTCTGCACGGAATGCCACGACGGAATTCTCACCGGTGGCGGCGGACACCGCCCCGTGGATGAGGGAGACTGCCTGGCCTGTCACCTGCCGCACGGCGGATCCGCGAGCGGTCTGCTGATACGTCCGGGCGAGGCCCTGTGCTTCGAATGCCACACAAGCCTGAAGGAGCGACTCGAAAGCTCGGTGCCTCACCGCCCCGTGGCCGAGGGACGCTGCACGGTCTGTCACGATCCCCACGGGAACGGGCGTTCGAGCCTGGTGAAGGGCGATGTCGCGTCTCTGTGTCTGGAGTGCCACAGCGGGGATACGGCCGGCTTCAAGAGCGCCCACTCCGGTTTCGACGTCTCGCGAAGCGACTGTACGACCTGCCATGATCCCCATCTCGCCGAGAGCGAGGAGGCCAAGTTCATGCGACCGGTCCGGCACGGACCCTTCGCGAGCGGGGACTGCGCCCAGTGTCACCTGGGAGAGGGGAAGGCGGAACACGCAGCCGTACCCGGCCTGTGTCTGAACTGCCATAAGGACTACACCGACAAGGCGGCCGGCGACGGTGTCCACGCGGCGCTCATGACCGAACGGTCCTGTCTGGAATGCCATGCCCCCCATGCCGGCTTCGAGGGGCTCAGGATCCGGGCCAGCCAGTCCGAGACATGCTTCCGCTGCCACGATCGGAAGGCGTTCCAGGGCGAGCACGTGCACAAGCCCGTCACCGAGAACTGCTCGAATTGTCATGATCCGCACCGCAGCGAACAGGACGCCCTGCTCATGGCGCCGCTGCGGGATCTCTGCCTTGGCTGTCACGAGGAGACCGGACAGCACACCCACCCGGTGGGCGTGGGTTCCGTCGATCCCCGAACGGGTGGGCCGATGACGTGCGTCAGCTGTCACAATCCCCACGCGTCCGAGCACGATGGGATCTTGACCCACGACAAGTCGCGGGATCTTTGTATCCAGTGCCATGTGGGGGCGATGGGCGCGCATTGATCGGGCGGCCTGCGATCTGAGGACATCACGTCGAGTTATGGTGGCTCATGGGGCAACCCATGAGCCGCCTTTGTCTTTAAGCTAAATATTATCACATATCAGCCGATATCTTGCGGAGTGGGTAGTCCATTCTCCAGGAGCGGCGGATGTCGATCGTTCGAAACATCATACTGTCTATGGCTGTCGTTGTGGCGTGTGCGGGTCTTGTTATGGCGGAGCAGCCTCCCGAGCATTTCGCGATCGCCTGCGCGAACTGTCACGGCCCCCATGGAGACGATCCGTATCCGATCGACGCGCAATGCCTGTCCTGTCACGCATCGTCGCTGCCGGAGGCCACGCAAATCGCGGGTGTCTTCCATGCGGGCGACGACCTGTCGTGTTCGAGCTGCCACGGCTATCACAGCACGGAGCATCTCAAGGCCCGTGGAGCCACTTTCGATCGCTCCTTCGGCGAAATGGCCGTCCGGAATCACTGTGCTGCCTGCCACCGATCCGACGGAACGACAGCCGACATCTCGGCCGGGCACGTCACAGCATCAGACCGCTACCACGTCGACGCCTCGGCGCTGGCGTATGTAAGCGTCTCGACGGCTTGTCAGACATGCCACGACGAAACGTCTTCCGAACCGGACACACCCTACGGAACGCCGACCTTCGCGGTGCACGGCAGTCATTCCGTCGGTGTCGGCATCCCCGTTTCCTCACCGTACACGACAAGCGCGTTTCGACGGGATCTCGCCCCCGACATCAAGCTCTTCGAATCCAAGATGGAGTGCACGACCTGCCACCGGTTGACGGCCGACACGGAATCACGGCTGGTGCCGTTCACGAATTATTCGGATCTGTGCAGGGGGTGCCATGACATGGCGCCGGGTATCCGGCGCCGTGAGGATCTGGAAGTGCGGCCGTTCATGGTTGCTGATGGGTCGGATTGAAGAGGCGCCGGGACGTGGCTATTTCCAGGATAGAGCCAGCCATTTACACGTGTAAAGTTCCAGCCCAAATCAGAATGCCGACATGACCTCGGCGACTGCCGCGATGGTCGCGTCGATATCCGCCTCGCTGTGGGCCGCCGACACGAACCCGACCTCCCACCCCGAAGGCGCCAGGTAGATCCCCCGGTCCAGCAGCGCGGCGTGCATCGCCCCGTACCGGCTCATGTCCCCGTCGATCTGCTCCATGGCCGTCGGCGTCGGGTCCTGGAACACCGTCCAGAACAACGATCCGACCTGGACGACCGAAGCGGTCACGCCCGCCTTGGCCGCCGCG
>DAOVZQ010000329.1 GCA_030635025.1 bacterium | reverse complement strand
CGGCTTTTGCCCCAGTCGGTCTACTACACCTACGCCGCCTCGGGGCTGGTAGACGTGGCCGGCGGTGAGGAGGTCGTCTTCTCGGTGCCGTCGGGCAACTTCGGCGACATGATGGGCGGCATGCTGGCCATGCACGGCGGGTTGCCGGTGAAACGGTTCATCATAGCGACGAACGCCAACGACGAGGTGCCGCGTTTCCTGGAGACCGGCACTTACGGCAAGCTGGAACCGTCGCTGACCTGCATCTCCAACGCCATGAACGTTGGCCACCCGTCGAACCTGGCCCGCCTCGTGTCCCTTTACGACGGCCGCATGGACGAGACCGGAACAATTCACAAGGCCCCGGACATGGACCGCATGCGCGGCGATCTGTATTCGGTGAGCATCGACGATACCGAGACGCGCCGCACGATCAAGGAAACCTACGAGCAGCACGGCACCATGCTCGAACCCCACGGAGCGGTGGGCTGGGCGGGTCTGCTGCATTACTTCGAGGACAATCCGTCTGATGCGGAAGCCACGGCCGTCTGCCTGGAAACCGCCCATCCCGCGAAATTCCCCGACGAAGTGCGCGCCCTGACCGGCGCCGAACCTCCCCTGCCTCCCAGCCTGGCGGGCATCGAGGACCTGACCGAATCCTATGGCGAGTTGCCCGTGGACTACGACGCGTTCAAGTCGCACCTGATCAAGGAGTACAGATAGATGAAGTCGATCGTGATTCTGGGCGACGGCATGTCCGACAAGCCCCAGGCCCGGCTCGGCGGCAAAACCCCGCTGCAGGCCGCCAAGACTCCGGCGATGGACCGCGTGGCCAGGATGGGCCGTACCGGCACCTTCTCCACCGTACCCGAGGGTATGCCCCTGGGCTCGGCCGTGGCCAACCTGTCCGTGTTCGGCTACGACCCGCGCGCGACCTTCCAGGGCCGTGGCGTCCTCGAGGCCGCCAGCCTGGGCGTGGAATTGGAGCCGGGCGACGTGGCCATGCGTGTGAACCTGCTAACTCTCAACGACGACGACACCATCAAGAATCACCACAGCGGGCACATCAGCAGCGAGGAATCGGCGGAGCTGATCGATATGCTCAACACCGAACTCGGCGGCGGCGATCAGCCGGTCGTCTTTCACCACGGCATCAGCTACAGACATGTGATGGTGCTGAAGGGATGGGGTTCGTCGGCCTTCAAGAGCGCTCCGCCCCACGACCACGTGAACGAAGCGGCGACCGACCTGCTGTGGTCGCCCAAGGACGACAGCGACGCGGCGGCGGCGACCACCGCACGACTCGTCGAGCTGTACGAGCGTTCCCGCGAGCTGCTGCCCGCCCATCCGGTCAACGTGAAGCGGCGAGATAAGGGTGAAGACATGGCCATGGCCATCTGGCCCTGGTCGCCGGGCGTGCGCCCGTCCATGGGGACGTTCGAAGACCTGTTCGGCAAGACCGGCGCAGTGATCTCGGCTGTGGACCTGGTGCGCGGCCTGGGACGTCTGGCGGGACTCGACGTGATCAAGGTGCCCGGCGCCACCGGTCTGTGGGACACCAACTACGAAGGCAAGGTCGAGGCCGCCCTGGACGCGTTGGAGCAGGTGGACTTCGTATATCTGCACCTGGAAGCGACCGACGAGGCCTCCCATGCGCAGGACCTGGACCTGAAGATCAAGTGCATCGAGTATCTGGATCAGCGGGTGGTCGCCCCGGTGCTGGACGGATTAAAGAAGCGCGGACTGGAAGCCGTGGTCTCGGTCCTGCCTGATCATCCGACCTTCGTTTCGGACCTGGGCAAGCACGGCAACGATCCGGTGCCTGTGGCGATCTGGGACCCGCGTCTGGAAGCCGACGCGACCGAGGTATACGACGAGCCCTCCGTCAAGTCCGGAAGCCTCGGACACATGGTCGACAACGAATTCATCAAGTCCGCCCTGGGTCTCTGAACATAAGCCCTTACTCCTGCTCTTCGGGTGGGAGTAAGAGGCATTTTATCAGCAACTTTCAGCCCTCCCTTTCGTCGTAATCCCTGCCCGTATTCCTGTCCAACGCCACATCCCGTCAGGCGTGTGTTTCTCTGTCCGTTCAAAGGGGATCTCCATGCATTCACCGACGGCATCGTCACGGATTTCGTTCGTCCTCCTGCTCTTGCTGCTCACATTCACCGCCGCCGCGTCCTACGCCGAAGTCCCGGACACACTGGTTCGGGACGAGATCCCCGACAAATACAAGTGGGACTTCTCCGACATCTACCCGGGCTGGGACGCCTGGGAAGCCGACCTGGCCAAGCTCGAAGCCCTCATGGACGAGTTCCCCAAGCTGAAGGGCACCCTGTCCGAGGGGCCGCAGCAGTTGCTCAAGGCCGCAACCATGGGTGACGAACTCGGCATGCTGGCCAATACGGTCTATCGCTATCCCGGCCTGATGATGGCGGTCGATGCCCGCAATACCGAGGTTGCCGCCAAGCTGCAGAGCGTTCAGATCCTGTTCCAGCGCTTCGGCACGGCCATGGCCTGGTATAATCCCGAAGTCCTGGAGATTCCCTACGACACGGTCGCTGGCTGGATCGACGCCACGCCCGCCCTCGAGATCCATCGCTTCGGCCTGGAAGATCTCTTCCGCCAGCAGACGCATGTCCTGTCCGAGGACAAGGAAGAGCTGCTCTCCTACTTCAGCCCTGTCAACAACACGGCCGGCAACGTCTATACCGAATTGAGTACTTCGGACATCGAGTTCCCCGAGGTGACGCTGCCGTCCGGCGAGACCGTCACCATGTCCCCCGGCACGTATTACGGCATTCTGGAAAAGAACCGCAGCCAGGCCGATCGCAAAGCCGCCTTCGAAGCCTTCTACGGCGTATTCGAGCAGAACGCCAACACGTACGCGGCCATCTACAACGGCATCCTGCAGTCGGACTGGGCGTCGGCCCAGGCGCGCAATTACGACTCGTGCGTGGGCGCGGCGCTCGACGGGAACAACATCCCGGTGTCCGTCTACGAGAACCTGGTCGACGTGGCGCGCGAGAACCCCGGGCCGGTCCACCGCTTCAACGCCCTGCGCAAGAAGGTGCTCGGCCTCGACGAGTACCACAACTACGACAGCTCCATCCCCCTGGTGGACTTCGACAAGTCCTACCCGTTCGACGACATCAAGGATTGGATCGTGGCTTCGGTCGAGCCCCTGGGCAAGAGCTACACGAAAAAGATGGACGAGGCCTTTTCGAGCGGCTGGGTCGACGTGTACGAAAACGAAGGCAAGCGCAGCGGCGCCTTCTCGGCCGGCGTCTACGGCGTCCATCCGTTCATGCTGTTGAACTACAACGAGACCATGGACAGCTTCTTCACCACCTCCCACGAGATGGGCCACACGCTGCACACCATGCTGTCGAACGAGACCCAGCCCTACACGACATCCGGCTACACGATCTTCGTGGCCGAAGTCGCATCGACCCTGAACGAGGCTCTGCTTCTGGACTACATGCTCGACAAGACCGACGACCCGCTGGAGAAGGCGGCCCTGTTGACCCACGCCATCGACGACATCATCGGCACCTTCTATACCCAGGTCATGTTCGCGGACTACGAGTTGCAGGCCCATCGACTGGTCGAGGAAGGCCAGCCCATCACCAAAGACGTACTCAAGGATCTGTACGGCGGCCTGCTAACGACCCAACTCGGCCCCGCAGTGACCGGCGACGACCTGTACACGTACGCCTGGACACGCATCAGCCACTTCTACAACGTGCCGTTCTACGTGTACCAGTATGCGACCTGTTACGCTTCGTCCGCCCAGATCTACAAGGAGCTGACGACGGGCGACAAGAAGTCCCGGCAGGCCACGCTGGATCGTTACATGACCCTGCTCAAGTCAGGCGGCAACGACCATCCCATGGAACAGCTGAGGAAAGCCGGAGTGGACCTCGGTACGCCCGCACCGTTCCAGGCCGTCGTGGATCACCTCGACGAGTTGGTCACGCAGCTCGAAGTGGAGCTGGACAAGCTGTAAGCCGAGTTAGGAAAGTTGGAGAGTTGGTCGCTATGAACGCATGCCGACCAGAGTGATCAAATCGTCCGCCACGTGCCTCAGATCCATGGCCATGGCGGCCAGCT
>DAOVZQ010000048.1 GCA_030635025.1 bacterium | reverse complement strand
TCGCCTTCCTGAAACAGGGTGTGGGAAAATTCGCCGTCGGGGGAGAAGACGAGGACCTGGCTCAGTTGGGAGTCCAGCACATAGACCTGACCTTTGCCATCAGTGCACGCCTTGGGGGTGAGACCGAAGAGGATCTCCTCGTCATCCTCACCGCCGACTCGCCACAGTTCGTTCATGCGCAGGGCCTGGACACCCCCGGTGGGGGTATTCCCGTTTATAACGTGGGGTACGCCGTCGATGATCTCACGGACGGGTGTGTCGGCCAAGGCCGTCTGGGTTAGCAATGCGAGGCAGATCAGCAAAAGGACGGCGCGTGGGGTGGAGAGGTAAGACATGGTCACTCCTGAAAATTTGTTCATGGTGCGGGGGGCGCCCTAATGGACGTTCGCACCACGGCAAAGTTTCGTGGGGAATGTAAAACTGACGCTGTCCCTTCAATTTATTCGTCCGCCCAGTCAGATAAGCAGTTAGCCAAGCCCGCCATTCTGACATCGACTCTCAATACAGGGTCCGTTGGTGAGTTATTGGTAGCCAGTATTACCGACATCGCTGCCTGAAGATGTGGGTTGGGTGATTTCGTCTAACCTCATAAGTCCTTAAGTTCCAGGAAGGAAGGATAACGATTTCTAAGGCTAAGGAATGTCTGGTCCTGAGTGCTGACGGCAGGTAGATCGCGAGATGTTTGAGCATATTGGGCTGAATTTGCCTAGCGTGTGCTATACGGGCGGAATACTCGGTTGGAGAAGGGAGAACCGATCATGAAAGACCGGATAAGGATCGTCGATTGTTACTATGTTACCGTACGGGACCGTCCCGGCGAAGCGAGCCGACTCCTCGAACACATCAGCGAGAGCGGCTTGAACCTGACGGCGTTCACGGCCATTCCTGCCGGTGATGAAGAGACCCAGCTCTGCTTCGTCACAGATAAGCCGGATGTACTGCAGGACGCGGCAGCCAACGCCGGCGCTACGCTCGTGGGGCCGCAGAAGGGCTTCCTGATTCAGGGCGAGGACCGGGCCGGGGTGCTCCATGCGTACCACCTGGCCATGTCCAACGCCAACATCAACGTGTATTCCTCTTGCGGTGTATGCGACGGGAACGGGAGGTTCGGGTTTATTTTGTGGGTGGAGCCTGATGACTTCGAAAAGGCCGGTGGTATCTTCAACATCGAAGTCTGAGGAAGATCGCGGCTTGTAATATGTGTCTTGATGGGATGCCTCTTCAGTTCCTGGGGGGACCTCGGAGCAGTCGCTGGGGTGCCTCTCTATAACTGTGCACTACCAAATGGTTGGCGGGGATGTGATTCATACAATCGCAACCCACCCCTCCCACCAATCGTATCCCCCAAACCAATTCCACCTAGACCTTTCCCGCTGCGCCCACCAAACTAACCGAACGCAGCCACCCGACCACCAAGCCTGGAGGCCCTCATGAACCGCCTTCGCATCCCCCTGCTCGTCGTCGCACTCATCGCGCTGGCCCTGCCCGCACTCGCCGCCGGCCTGCCCGACTACGCGCCCGACGCGAACCACACCCGCGATCAGGTTCCCGACGCCTACAAGTGGGATCTCGGCAAGCTGTTCAAATCGACCGCCGACTGGGAAGCCGCCCTGTCTGCCATCGACACGGAGATCCCGAAGCTGGACGCCTACCGCGGACGCCTCGACGAACCGAAGGCCCTGCGCGACGCCTTGTCTCTTTACTTCGACCTCCACAACCGCGCCAGCCATGTGCAGCAGTACGCCAACTTGGCCCTGAACATGGAGCTGACCGACGAGGCGTTGCAGGCCCAGGCGCAGCGCGGCTCGGCCGTGCTGGAGCGTCTGATGAACGCCGCCGGCTTCATCCGTGAAGAGGCCCTCGCGCTGGACGACGTCGTCATGGAACGTGTCTACGCCGACCGGAACGGTCCGGCCGAGTACCGCGGCTACATCGACAACCTGCGCCGTCGCCGGGCCCGTGTGCTCGAGCCCGAAGCCGAGCGCATCCTGGCCCTGACGGGCGACAATCTATGGGCGGAGATCGATCTGAACGAGATCATCGGCCCCAGCGAGAATGCTTTCGGCGCGCTGCTGACGGATATCGCCTGGCCGATGATCCACGACGCCGATGGGGAAGAGGTCCAACTCGCTCTCTCTAATTACAGCCGTTTCCGTCGGTCCGATAACCGCACTGTGCGTCGCGAAGCCGTCAGCGCCTTCTTCGGCACGCTGCGCCAGTTTCAGCACGCCTTCGCCGCCACCCTCGGCGGCCAGTGCTGGTTCGACGTTACCTTCGCCCGCGGCCGTAACTACGACACCGCCATCGAAGCGTACCTGGACAAGGACGGCCTCGACGTCGCCGTCCACGATAACCTGATCGCCGCGGTGAACGCCAACCTCGAACCTCTGCACCGTTATGTCGAGTTGCGTCGGCAGGTGCTCGGCCTGGACGACCTGCACATCTACGACCTCTACGTGCCCATGGTCGCGGCCGCCGAGATGGACGTGCCCTACGCCGAGGCCGCGAAGATCCTGCCCGAAGCCTTGGCGCCCCTGGGCGAGGATTACGTGAAAATCCTGAAGGCCGGACTCGATCCGAAGAACGGCTGGATCGATGTCTATCCGAGCTCGACCAAGGAGAGCGGCGCCTTTTCCGCCAGCGTCTACGGCCGCGAGCCTTATGTGAAGATGAACTACCAGGACGGTCTCGACGACTTGTCGACTCTGGCCCATGAATACGGCCATGCTATCCACAGTCATTTGGCCATGACGCATCAGCCCTATTACGGCTATCGCTACGTGCCGTTTTTGGCCGAGATCGCTTCGACCTGTAACGAGGCCCTACTCGCCGACTACCTCATGGCCAACGCGAAGTCCGACGAGGAGAAAATCGGCCTGCTGTCCGCCGAACTGGAGAGCATCCGCGGCACCATCTACCGCCAGACCCTCTTCTCCGAGTTCGAGCGCGCCGTGCACGGATTCGTGGAGGACGGGGTGCCTGTCACCGCCTCGTTGCTCGATGAGACCTACACCGATCTGGTGCAGCGCTACTACGGCCCGGGCTTCACGGTCGACGCCGACGACGGCATGGAGTGGGCCTACATCCCGCACTTCTATTACAAGTATTACGTGTACAGCTACGCGACCGGGCTGAGCTGCGGCCTGGCCATCGCCGAGCGCGTGAAGGAGATGGGACAACCCGCCGTCGACGACTACCTGGGTATGCTCCAGGGCGGTTGTAGCGACGCGCCGATCGAACTGCTCAAGGGTGCGGGAGTCGACTTGACCCGGCCTGAGGCTGTCGAGGCAGCGCTCGAGCGCTTCGACCGGACGGTTACTCGGTTGGCGGAGTTGCTTGACGTCGAACTTTAGGATTGGTCCACAAGGTGAGTGTCCGGCCCGCTTCTTTCGTGTTTCCCGGTAGGGAAGTCCGTGAAGCGGGCCGGTTGCTTTTCCCCGCAGTTGGTGGTGCATATGTCGGGCTAGCAGGCTGTAGAAAAACTCATCCCGGCACCCGTCACGTCCCGCCAATCCCAGCTCGGTGTTGCGATTTCTTGCCGTAGTTACGGCTACGGCGGCGAATCCACGCCGATTTGACAATGTTTGTGCAATATGATACACTGCGTCCCGCAATGGAGCAGGGAGGCGCACTGGTCTCTCCGGCCAGTTTGCATTCCGCACCGTGTCCGCCAGCACCTCTGGATTCAGCACCTGACGATTATCCGAACGCGATCCATTGCAACTCGACCCCGTGGGTGAGCCGTGTGCCGGTAACCCTTGTTGTACGGTCACTGATCCTCGCGGGAACCGATGAGTCGGTACGACTCCGGGGACGGTCATAACGAGATCCGATGTGACCCCGGCTTGCCGACCGATCACTGGCAAGGAGGGGGACCCATGAAATCACTATCTTTAAAGTCGTTCTACTTACTGTTGGTGGTTCTGCTTGCGACACCGGTGGTGGCGGATGTCGTCGTCGAGCCGGAGGACATCAGCTGGACCACCGATTCGGGGATCGTCTACTTTCAGATCCGCTTCCACAACTACGAGCAGACCCCGTCTGGCGAGGTGTCCTGCGCTCTGTTTGCCCAGGATTTCGGCGCCTTCCTGCCCAATCAGAACGAGATCGGTGCCTACGATATTCCACCGATCCCGCCGGATAGTTTCTTCGACGTGTATATGGACATTCCATTCGATCAGCTGCCGCCTCCGCCCGAGGAGGGGCATCCCTGGGATACTCTGAAGCTCCAGCCCTACTGTCCGCAGGATGATCATTGGGACGGCAACGTGGACCTGATCTGGACCGGCCTCGGCGGTGCCGGCCAAGTCAACGCCCACTTGGGTACCCTGCAGGTTTGTCCGACCTATGGCGCCTCCCAGATCCACGTGGTGACCGGTTGTCCGGGCAACCTTACCTACACGATCACGGGGGTCTGCGCCGGCTTCACCGTGCAACTGGTGAACGAGGACTTCACGGCGGCGCCCAGCCCTCTGATGCCCGGGTGGTCCGGCCATATCCGCGTCTGGGCGGACGCATCTGTGCCGATCGGAACCACCTGCTGCTTCACGATCAACTTCAATTGCGGTGGTGTGATAACGCCTCTCATCCTATGTGTAACGGCCTGCGACTGCGCACCGATATCCAACGAGGATGTGAATTGGGGTCAGGTCAAGTCGCTATACAAGTAAGACGGATCTATCTATCGAACCACAGAGGGGACCCGGCCCGGCCGGGTCCCCTCCTTCGAGGAGCCAGATGTTTTCTCCATGGAATATTCTCTGTATCGAGAGTACGGCCCAGTAGCCGAGTTGCGCCCGTATTAATGCGTGTTGTCGATGGGTTAGCGGAGGCCGCTTTCACGCAAATCAGTTGCCGGACTGGTTCTTAAGGTCTCGGCGGCGGTTTTCACCACGCGGCCGGTCAGGAATTCACGGTCGTCGGTGGTGGGTGTCCCTGCCATTTCCGACATCTCGAATGTGCCACACCTGTAGCTGGGAGATGTTGAGTGTAGGCTCCTTTAACGGACTCGTCTTCCGGAAGGCAACAGCACCAGTGCCGAAACCGCCAGCCCCGGAAAGATCGCCTCCACCCCGAGCCAAGGTCCGCCGCGCCCCAGAATCAACCAGATCAGCGATACCGTGGCCGCCAAGACCATCGACCACGCGACGCGCGGTCCGTCGGGGCGTCGCGACCCGTGCGCCGTCAACACGGGCAACAGCAACACCGGTGTGCCTACGCTCCCCAGATGGTGCCAAAGCTCGATCACCGATCCCGACCACAACGCCAGAACGATAGACAGCACACCTACAAGCGGCAGGGCCAAACGCGACGCCCGCAGCGAAACCGTCTCATCCTCGCCACCCCGCAACCGTGCCCAAACATCCCGTCCCCCGGTGATCGCCGCCACGAAGGCGTAACTATCCACGGTCGACATGATCGTCGCCAGCAGGCCGGTCATGAACAGGCCGCGCCAGATCGGGGGCAGCACCTCGGCGGCCAACCGGGGGAACGCCGCCAGAGGCTGGTCCAGGTCGGGCAGCACAGCGCGGGCGTAGAGCCCGGCCGTGGTGGTCAGAAAATCGAAGAGGATCCAGAACCCGATCGAGATGAACAACCCCCGCTGCGCCGTTTTCCCGTCACGCGCCGCATAGCACCGCTGATAAAATGCAGGCTCCACCAGCGTAGAAGCCGCAATCACATACCACACCGCCACCGCCTGAAACCCGCGTCCGCCGCTCCACTCCAGGTGTGTCGTGGGCAACGCCTCGCGCAGAAAAGTCCACCCGCCGAACTTGGCAACACACACCGGCACCAGCACCGCAAACCCCAGGAACATCAGCGCGAACTGCACCATGTCCGTGCCCACGATGGCTCGCAGCCCACCGCGCAACACGTAGCTTAACGACAGCACCGCGCCCAGCGTCACACCCACCCACAAGGGCCAGCCCGTGGCCATTTCCACCAGCACGCCGAGCATCAGGACGTAGGCGGCCGGCACGGTCATTACGAAGATGGTGATCGCGCCCAGCAGGGCGGGCGTGCGGCCATATCGTCGGTGCAACAACTCGGGAAGCGTCAGCACTTCGGAGCGCCGCGCCCGTCGCGCCAGATAAACCGCGAAGAGGATCGCGTAGAGGTAGTAGGGCGCCCCGAACACAAGCCAGTTACTCACGCCATAGGACCAGGCGTATTCGCCCACGCCAAGGATGCCCCCATACCACGACGAAACCATGGTCGCCACGAAGGCCGGCAGTGTGAGGCGGCGACCGGCCACGATGTAGTCGGCCTCGGTTTCGGCCGGCCGACGGAACAGGCGCAGCACTGCGTAGAGCAGGAAGAGTGCGTAGATAACGGCGAGGGTCATTCGGGAATCCTGCGCATCATGACGCCGAACATCTCGTTGCCGACCGACGCCAGTACCGAGCCCTCGTGGACCTCGATACTGAGCGGCGGCGTAGCGACTTCGTTGGAGATGGACAGGTCGCCGCCATAGGTCAGGACCTCGTCGCTCAGGGGCCAACGCGCGCCGGTCGTTTCGCCCAGCAGGGCCGGTGTCGCCAGGGGCGCCAGCGAGAAGGTCGTGCCCACGGGCAGGTCCCAGTTCACTTTTTCGCCTGCAGCGATCCGCACCGTTGTGCAGTGCTGATTGGCGATGCAGACGCGCATGCGGTCGGCGAAGCCCTCTACAAGCGAGAGATTGTAAAGCGTGTGGTCTAGGCGTTTGCCCGTCGCGCCAAGCAGGACGGCCTCCGTGCAGCCCAGGTCATGGGCGTGCAGCAAACACTTCTCCATGTCGGTAGTCTGCTGGTCCTCGATGTGCAGGAACGGCGGGTCGTTCTTGCCGATGAGTTTGCCCATCATGGTGTCCAGATCGCCGATGACGGCGTCGGGCCGACGGGGCAGCCGCTCGTAGGTCAGGGCGGCCCAGTCGGCGGCGAAGAAGAATTCCGTCAACTCCAGCCAGTGGGCGAGGCACTCCTCGCCCGGATTTTCCCCGCCGCCGAGGATCACCGCCCTAGGGCCGGTCTTCGCAAAAACGATGTCCGCGATGCGGCCGAAGGGGGGCGGTACGTTCATGTCGCTCCTCTAGAACGTGTAGTTTATGCCGGCCAGCACATTGCGGCCGGCTGCCGGGATCAGCCAACGACCGCGGCCGTCGTAGTTCTGATCGTACCAGTAGCCGGTGGTCTCGTACATCTCGTCGAGCAGGTTGTTGACGCGCAGGTCGAGGCGCGTGGCGCCCGCCAGTCCGCCCAGGTCCACGCCTACGGCCAGGTCGAGGCTGACGTAACCGTCGATGGTGCGGGCCTCGTTGTTCGTGTTGTCCAGATACTGTTTGCCGACGCTGCGCAGACGCAGGCGCGTGTCGACGGCGCCGAAGTCGGACTCGAGCGCCACGCTCGCCAGGTGCTGCGGGAAGAGCGCGATGGGGTTGCCGCTCAGGTCGAAGCTGCCGCCTGTCCAGGTGTCGGGATCGAAGGTGGAGGTGAACGTGTCGAACTCGTCCCAGCTCTTCGATGCGGCCACCTTGAGGACGTGGTCGTCGGTTAGCCAAGCAGCCAGGCCCAGTTCGACGCCGCGGTGCAGGGTCTTCTCGGCGTTGCCGCGGATCGCGGCGCCGTCGTCGTCGACGGTGCCGTAGGGGATGATCTCGTTTTCGAATTCCATCCAGTAGCCGTTGACCGTGAACGACAGGCGTTCACCACGCCAGGATGCGCCGAACTCGTAGTCGATTGCCTGCTCTTCCTTCACATAGGGATCGGACCATTCGAGGTAGTCGTAGACACCGTCGCCGTCCTCGTCCACCTGCACGCTGCGGGCGAACAGGGGCGCGACGCCCACGTCGTCCGGGCCGTCCCAGGTGTCGAAAAGCTCTCCGTCGGTGGGCTCGCGGTGGGTCTTGCCCACGTGTGCGTACAGTGCCGCTCGACCGCCGAAGGGCTGCGCCGGCAGCTCCCAGTGGACGCCGCCCTTGGGGTTGAAGAAGTCGTACTCGACCTTGTAGGCGTGGCGGTCGGCTTCGGTGAAGTTGCCCACCTCGGCCTGCTTGAAGCGGTACTGCTTGTGCTGGAACTGGAGATCGGCCAAAAGGGTCAGTCCGGGCAGCACTTCCCACATCTCGTTGACGTAGGCGCTCCACGACTGCTTGTCGCCGGTGTACTCGTAGTAGTGCAGGTCCTCGCCGGCGCCGCGTTCGCCGAAAACGCGTAGGACGTTGCCGAAGTGGTCGCTATGGAAATCGTAGATGTCGCCGCCGACGATGGTACGGCCGCCGCCGTGTCGCATCTCCAGGTGCGGCACCCAGCCCACCTGGTTCTTGTCGACGTTTTTGCGGCGGATCAGGTCGACCTCGGCGTCGGGGTCGAGGCCCATCAGGGTGTCGAGGCTCCAGTCGGCCGCATCTTCGCCCGCCTTCAGGTTCTCGTAGAAGCCTTCGCCGTGGATCCAGTACGCAGCATTGCGCGCGGTGAAGCGATCGTTCAAACGCACTTCGTGATGCAGTTCGTAATGGGGCTGGCGGAAGTCGTCGATGGCGTTCTCGTAGGACTCGGGGTTGTGGAGACGGTTCGTTTCGAGGTCGACCTCGTTGGCCGCGTTCCAGCCGTGCTGCGATTCCTCGTGACCGGTGTAGATCTTCAGCCGCGTGGTGCTGTTCTCGGTGAGATAGCGTCCGCTCCAGAAAACGCCCCACATGTCGGTGCCGCTGCGGTCGCGGTAGCCGTCGCTCTTGAGGCGCGACAGGCGCAGGGCCGACTGGTAGCGGTCGTCGATCAGGCCGGTCTGGTAGGACGCGGTCTGTTTCCAGGTGCCGTAGCTGCCGCCCATGCCGGACAGGCGCAGCTCGGGCTCGGGCGTAAACATATCGGTCACCAGATTGACCGTGCCGCCGATGGCCGTGGTGGCGCCGAGCGAGTTGGTGATGCCGCGCTGGACCTGGATGTCCTCTACCGAGGCGGCGAAGTCGGGCAGGTCGACCCAGTAGACCTGATGGTCTTCGGGATCGTTCAGCGGGATACCGTCGATCATCACGCCCACGCGCTTCTGGTCGAAGCCGCGGATGTTCAGGTAGGTGTAGCCGACACCGTTGCCCGCGTCGGACCAGGCGTGTAGGCCCGGCGTGTCTTCGAGCAGCAGCGGGATGTCGGCCGTGCCGATGCGTGCGGCGAGTTCTTCGCGCGTGAGATTGGCGTGGCTCAGGTGGACGGACTCGTCGTAGCGCGAGGCGGTGACGAGAACTTCGGTGTCGCGGTGGACACCGGCCGTGTCGGCGGGGGCGATGGCGGCGTCGGCCGCGGCTGCGGTGAGCAGGACGACCAGGCCGGTCGTTACGAGGATGCGATTGAACATGATGTGCTCCCAGGATCGAACTTCGCGGGAGCCGGACATAATAATAGCCGGCTCCGTTTGAAGGGGCGCCGGCTGATGCGGCTGCTTTGAGAGTCCGTTTCCCTACGCCGGTACGACCCGGTTCAGGTTCGGAGGGTTTATCTCAGGCCTTGTGGGCCACCCCTAACGGTTGTGGATGGGACGGTATATCGGCACATGTCGGATGTCAAGCTGCCGGAGTGGTCGAATCGAAACACCGTCGGTCAGAAGAGAGTCCGAGGACAGGGGCCTACCATCTAGTGAATGCGGGCGAGATTCCGGGAATCGCATACTTGTTAAGTATGTCATGTCGGTGCCGATATATCTCACCGGGTCATAAACTTTAGGAGGGACTCATATGTCTATTTATAAATGGAGCGATAACTACGCACTCGGGATTCCGCATATCGACAGCCAGCACAAAAAGTGGCTGAGCTTGCTCGACGACCTTCATTCCGCCATGAAGTGTGGCGAAGGCCAAAACGAAGTGGGACGAATCCTGGATGCGGTCCTGAACTACACCC
>DAOVZQ010000059.1 GCA_030635025.1 bacterium | reverse complement strand
GCACCTCGCCGTTGCCCTCCACTTGTCCCTGGCAGACTTCCAGGCCGGCGATGACGGCGTTGTCGGGGTAATCGAAGTGCTTGAAACGTCCGCAACCCGCCTCGAGCACGGTGGCGGGACGGTCCAGGTCGCGCACGTGGGCGTCGAGTACTTTCTGGATCGCTTCTATGGCTTCGCGGGTCATCATCGTCGGTTACTCCTGCGCGGCTGGTTCCCCTGTGCGCAAAAAAGGTACTATGCCATCGACCCGTTGTCCCGGTTCTTTACCCGACTCTGCCACAACAGCCCACCCACGATCAGCACCAGCCCAACCGGCGTCGCCCCGCGCACCGGCTCTCCGAGTACGAATTGGATAAACAGCAGCGACAGGAACGGCGCAAGGAAGATGAGGTTGGCGATGCGGGCGGTCGAGGTGGTGAGTTTCAAAGCCGTCAGCCACAGCACGAACGCGAATCCCATCTCTACCGCGCCCACGTAGACCGCGCCCAGCCATCCCGGGCCGCTTATGTTCAGGTCGGCGAAGAGCAGGGCATACACGAAGACCAGCGGTGTGCCTACCACGAAAGTCACCAGCAACCCGACGACCGGATCGAGCTTGCTGCGCGCATTGCCCAGCCAATACAGCGCCCACAAGAGCGTGCTGCCCAGGGCCAGTGCCACACCCAGCGAATCGTCGAAGCGCATGGCGCGCAGATCGCCGCCCGTGCTGATGATCAGGACGCCGCCATAGCAGACCAGTCCGGCCACGATGTCGCGCAGCCGCAGTTTGTGTCCGAGCAGCGGCACCGACAGCCAGGTCATCGTCAGGGCCCACGTGAAATTCAGCGGCTGGGCCACCTGCGCGGGCAGCCGGTCATAGGCGGCGAAGAGAACCAGGTAGTAAGCCAGCGGATTGAGCAGTCCGAGCGCGGCGACGGGCGCCAACTGCCCCCGGTCGGCCCGTCGCAACAAGCCCCACTTCCCTTGCACTGTGACGATCCCGGCGAGTACCACCAAAGAAACGAGGCTGGAGTAGGCGAGAAGCTGAACCGGTCCGGTATGACGCAGCGCAAGCTTGAAAGCCGTCGCAACAGTCGACCACAACAAAACCGCCCCAAGGGCCAGCATCATGGCTTTGCGCTGGTCCGTCAAAAGTCCAGCCGCTTCAGCACTTCAGCCGTAAGCGTAGCATCGTTGTAGACGAAGAAGTGGAGGCCGGGCGCGCCGCCGTCGAGAAGTTCACGAGCCTGCGCGAGCGTATGCTCCAATCCGATGGCGCCGATCTCGTCAGCCCCGTCCGCCTCGGTAATAGCTCCCACCAGGTCTTCGGGCAGATCCACGTAGAAGTTGCGCGGAATGTTCTTCAGCAGGCTTTTGCGACCGACCACCTTCAGACCCGGGATAATGGGTACGGTGATGCCCTCGGCACGGCAACGCTCCACGAACTCGAAGTAGGGTTCGTTGCGGAAGAACATCTGGGTGATGACGTAGTCGGCGCCGGCGTCGACCTTCTCCTTCAGATGCTTGATGTCGTAACCGAGGCTGGGCGCTTCGAAGTGTTTTTCGGGATAGCCCGCCACGCCGATGCAGAAGTCGGAGTGCTGGGCATCGGTCAGTTTATGTAGATAGCGGCCATGGTTCATGTCCACGACCTGACGCACGATGTCGATGGCGTACTTGTTGCGCGCGCCGCGTCGGATCTCTTTCCAGTCGGTCGTGTCGCCGCGCACCGCCAGCACGTTGTGGATGTCCAGGAACGACAGCTCGATCAGCGCGTCCTCGGTCTCTTCCTGGGTGAAGCCGTGACACAGGAGGTGCGGTACGGTCTCCACGTCGTAACGGTATTTGAGCGCCGCGCAGAGGCCGAGCGTTCCGGGTCGTTTGCGTGTGATGTGGCGCGTGTACGACTCGTTGTTCAGCTCCTCGAACCAGGAGTCGGCGGCGTGGTTGGTCACGTCTATGAACAGCGGGTGGTAGGGGATCAGCTGATCCACGATCTCGGTCACGTCGCTGATGCTCATGCCTCGCTCGGGGGGCGTGAGTTCGAAGCTGAAGAAGGGGTCGCTTCGTGCGGCCAGGGTTTCGCCGATTTTCAAGTCAGACCTTCCAGAATGAGGGGCAGGATGCGTCCGATGATAACAGCGGACAGCCCATCACGCACCTCGAGACCGAATATTGTTCGGTCGGCGCGAGTCATTTGAGCAGCGTAGCTCTTTGTGTGGCGGCGTACCGTTCGGCCTCCAGGCGGATTACATAGGTTCCGCTGGGCAGTTCGCGGCCCGAATCGTCGCGGCCGTTCCAGGCTGCCGTGTGGGTGCCGGCTGGTGCGACGCCCTCGGCCAGGGTCCGCACGGCTCGCCCGCGCAGGTCGTGTACGCGCAGGGTGAAGGAGCCGGGTCGAGGCAGGTCGAAGGACACGCGGGTTGTCGGGTTGAAAGGGTTGGGGTGGACGGGGTGCAACGCCAGGGTCGCGGGGAGACCGGGCGTCGGCTCGGGCCGGTCGGGATCCTCGAGAGCGACCATGGGGCCCTGGGGGTCGAAGGCGTGATACCCGTAGTAGTCGATCACCAGGATCGTGCGGTCGCCGCCCAGGATGTCGTCGGCCGCGGCGCCGGTTTCGAGCGTCACCCAGTTGCCGTGCACGCCGTTGAAGGCGTGGATGCGTGTAGTTGGACTGTAGTCGGCCATCCAGCCCACCTGGTCGCCGCCTTCGCCGTAGCGAAGCGCTTCGCCGATGTCGACCGAGGCCCATGTGTTGGTGATCTCGCTGAAGCCCCAGGCGGTCTGGGCTACGGCGTCGCCGCCCACGAAGACGCCGTTGCCGATGCCGGTGCCCGTATCGAATTCGTAGTCCACGAAGTGGAGCTGGTTACGGCGCGCATCGTAGAGGCAGCCGCCGTTGCCGTCGCACAGCAGGTAGGCCAAGTTGTCCGATCGCCACCAGGGGCGGGACGAGGTCCACGGGAACGTGGTCTGCGAGAATTGGCCCAGGTGGCCCGAGTAGAAGGTGGCGCCCACGTTCGTGTCGAGACGGATGTAGGCGTAGACGTGGTGGCCACCGGTGTCGTCATAGATCGTGGCCTGCCATTCCTCGCAACTGGACCAGCTGTTGGTCGGACCGTGATAGGCGTGGATGTCCATGGTGTCTTCGCCGTAGCGCCAGGTGGAAAAGAGGGAGAAGTTGGTGCCCTGGGTGCGCAGGCCCCAGGTCTCTTCGTCGCCCAGGGCCATGGTCTGTCCGAGCTCGTGTTCGACGTCGTAGCCCCAGGCCGTGGCGTTGCGCTCCATGGCGATGATAGTCGTGCCGCCGGTCACATAGTTGTTGCTGCCGACGAAGAGGCCGGGGTTGTGATTGCTGACGGTGCCGTCGAAACCCGAGTAGATGCGGATGTGCAGGGCTCCGGTGTCGTTGTTTTCGAAGGTGGTGGCCGCATAACGTCCGCCGAGTCTCAGGTCGTAATGGTAGGACCAGTCGGTAGCGTCGAAAGAGACCGTGTCGTGGGTCCACTCACCGCGCATTGTGTCGTAACCGTAGAAATGCTGCTGACGGGGATCCGAGCCGGACACGCCGCACACCGCCGCGTAGGTCGTGCGCGTCTCCAGGCCGTGCCAGTTGGCTATGCCTTCCTGCATCAGGTTGTAGTTCACGGGCAGCTGTTCGCGCGAGAAGGTGTTGGTGGCGGCGCTGTAACCCACCAGCCACATTTCGGGGTAGCTGTTGTCCGTTCCCGCGAAACCATGCTCCATGGCGCCGTCCACGGGGGCGTAGCCAGAGCCGTGATCGGTGTAGGCGAAGGCGTGGGTCTGCGCGCTGTAGGCGTGGCTCCAGGCGGGTATCCCGTAAGTGCGTTCCAGGGAGAGGCCCATGTAGTCGCTGCCGATACAGCTGCGGCAGTTGATATAGTCGCCGGGCAAGGTCAGGGGTGTACTCTGCCAGTCGTCGATCACGGCGTCGAAGACATAGAGCCGTTCGTCGGTGGCCAGGTAGGCCAGCTTGCCGGTGCAGTCGTAGCTTTCGTAGTTGAGCTGATCGCGGAGTCGGTCGCCATCGAAGCGGAGGGCGTGCGAAGTCGATGTGAGTGCGTTGAAGGCTACGACGAATGAATCCGACACCGCCAGCGCCACGTGTCCTTCCGCCTTCAGGAAGATCCAGTCCTGGGCGAAGTCTAGATTCTCCTCGATCCAATCGGCGCCGTAGATGTCGAAGAAGCGCAGGTTGGCGGTCGTCTCGCGAGCCACGACGGCGCAGGTGCGGCCGACGTCCTGCATGAGATAGCCGTTGCCGGTGATATCGTCGTTGTGGGAAACCCATCGGCCGGTTTGGGCCTGGGAGAGCGGAGCGACGAGGATCAAGACGAGCCACATATGACGGATCGCGCGCGACATGAGGGTCCTCCCTATTGATCGACATGAGGGGGTGTCGGTATCGGATTTTGGACATGGAATCTTGATAGGCGCCGCGCCCCCCTGCACGACATCGACACTCTAGCACGCCAGGCAGGTTGGAATCATCCGGAAATGGCGTTAGGATGTTTGCTCCACAAGCCGACAGGGGATGACGACGATGGCCGCCTTTCTCGATGCCTTGAAAGAACGCGTTCTGGTTTGCGACGGGGCCATGGGCACCAGCATCCAGTTCCGTGCGCCCGCGCTCGACGACTTCGAGGGGCACGAGGGGCTGAACGAGTGGCTGAACCTGACCCGTCCCGACCTGATCGCCGACATCCACGACGCGTTCTTCAAGGCCGGCTGCGACGTGGTGGAGACCAACAGCTTCGGCGCCTTCTCCGTATTGCTCGACGAGTTCGACCTGGGCGGCGAGGCGTTTCGGTTGGCGCGGGAGTCCGCCGTGATCGCACGCCGCGTGGCCGACGATCACGCCGCCGACGGCCGGTCGCGATTCGTGGCCGGGTCGATGGGGCCCGGCACCAAGTTGCCCAGCCTCGGGCACATCTCCTTCGCCGACCTGGCCACATCCTACGAACCCTTGGCCGAAGGCCTGCTCGAGGGCGGCTGCGATCTGCTGATCATCGAAACGTGTCAGGATCTGCTGCAACTGCGCGCCGCATTGGCCGGGACGCGCCGTGTCTTCGCGCGCTTGGGTCGCCGTGTCCCTGTCGGACTTCAGATCACCGTGGAAACCACCGGCGCCATGCTGCTGGGCACCGAGCCCGACGCCGCATTGGCCGCCGTACTGCCGCTGCGCCCCGATTTTATCGGCCTGAACTGCGCCACCGGCCCCGACATGATGCGCGACCATGTGCGCACGTTGTGCCGCCGCAGCCCCGTGCCCGTGAGCGTGATGCCCAATGCTGGTCTGCCGCGAAACGACAATGGCAAGATGGTCTACGACCTGACACCTGCCGACTTCGCCGCCGCGCTCACCGAATATGTCGACACCTTCGGCGTGGGTTTCGTGGGCGGTTGCTGCGGCACCGAGCCGCACCATCTGCGCGCACTGGCTGAACGGATCGGGGGTCGGCCCGCACCCGAACGCCGGCCCGAGCCACCAGACACGCTCTCGAGTCTCTACCAGGCGGCATCCCTGGACCAGGAGCCGCGCCCATTGATTGTGGGCGAGCGCACCAACGCGAACGGGTCGAAAAAATTCCGAGAGCTGCAGGCTGCCGACGATCTGGACGGATTGGTCGGCATGGCCCTCGATCAGCAACGCGAGGGGGCCCACGTCCTGGACGTGTGCGTGGCCTACGTGGGCCGCGACGAATCCGCGGACATGGCGGCGATCACCTCACGCCTCAACACCGAAGTGCAGTTACCGGTGATGATCGACTCCACCGATCCGGCAGCGGTCGGCGTGGCGTTGGAGCGACTGGGCGGCCGCAGCATCATCAACTCGATCAATCTCGAAGACGGTCCCGACCATGCCCGCGAAGTGTTCGCCCTGTGCCAGGATCACGGCGCCGCGGTCGTCGCTCTGTGCATCGATGAAGAAGGCATGGCCCGGACCCCGGCGCGAAAACTGGAAGTGGCGCAACGGCTGGCCGACCTGGCCGCCGAGTTCGGACTGACGCCCCACGACATGCTCTTCGACCCACTTACGTTCACTTTGGGCAGCGGCGACTCCGACTATACACACAGCGCCTTGGCCACCCTCGAAGGCATTCGTCTCATCAAGCGCAAGATCCCGGGCGCGCGAACGCTGCTGGGCTTGAGCAACGTGAGCTTCGGCCTGAAAGCCAAGGTGCGACGCGTTCTAAACAGCGTATTTCTGCAGCGCGCGCTTGACGCGGGCCTGGACGCGGCCATCATGCACGCGGGGAAAATCATCGGCGCCGGCGACGTGCCCGCCGAATTGTACACGGCCTGCGAGCGCCTGATCGACGGCGACGCTTCGGCCCTGGACGTGCTCCTCGCATCGGAGGGAGTGGCGGCTACGCGCACCGTGGCCGTTGACCTTCCGGTCGAGGAGCGCTTGAAAGAACGGATCGTGGCGGGTGACGGGTCCGGCCTGGTGGCCGACCTCGACGAGGCGATGGAGACGCACGCACCGCTGGCGATCATCAATGACATGTTGCTGCCGGGCATGCAGACCGTCGGTGACCTCTTCGGTGCCGGTAGGCTGCAGCTGCCGTTCGTCCTGAAGAGCGCGGAGACCATGAAGTCGGCCGTTCGTCACCTGGAGCCGCACATGGAGCGCAGCGAGGCGTCGGCGCGCGGGCGTTTCGTGATCGCGACGGTACGCGGCGACGTCCACGACATCGGCAAGAATCTCGTCGACATCATCCTCACGAACAACGGCTTCAGCGTGGATAACCTTGGCATCAAGGTGCCGGTGGAACAACTGATCGACGTGATCAAGCGCGACGCGCCCGACGTGGTGGGCATGAGCGGCCTACTCGTGAAATCGACCATCGTGATGCGCGACAACCTGGAGGCGTTCAACGCCGCCGGAGTCGACGTGCCGGTCGTGCTTGGCGGAGCGGCGCTGACGAAATCGTACGTGGAGCGGGATCTGCGGAAGGTCTACAAGGGGCCGGTCTACTATGCGCGCGATGCTTTCGACGGATTGAATCTGGTGGGGGCGGTGAGTCGGGGAGAGGCGCCGGCTGCCGAGGTTCGGGAGGCGAGCGGCGACGTACGTAAAAGAGAGATTGTCGATCCGGTGGTCATCTCTGAAATCGAATCGGTTGAACCGATCGCGTTGCCGTTCACGGGCAGCCGCGTGATGACGGACATCGACCTGGGTGACGTGTGGCCGTTGATCAACCGGGCCGCCCTGGTCAAGGGACGTTGGGGGTATACGCGTGCCGGGTTGCCCAAGGAGGAATACGAGCGCTTGGTGCGGGAGGAGATCGATCCGGCGTTGGCGCGATTGAAGGGGTCGGCATTGGCCGAGGGGTGGCTGCGGCCGGCTGCCGTGCATGGATGGTTCTCGGTTGCCCGGGACGGCGACGCGTTGTTGATCTGGGATGACGGGGGAGCCAGTGAGCCTCGCTGGCGTCTGGACTTCCCGCGGCAGACCAAGTCGCCCGGTCGCTGCCTGAGCGACTACTTCCCGTCGTTCGAAACAGGTCGCGACGTACTCGGCGTGATGGCCGTCACCATGGGAGCCGAGGCCACGGCGCATTGCCAAAAGTTGTTCGACGACGACGACTATCAGGAGTATCTGCTGGCCCATGGATTCGCGGTGGAAAGCGCCGAAGCCCTGGCCGAGTTGATTCATGCGCGGATGCGTGCGGAACTGGGGCTGGGTGACGAGGACGATCCCGATCCGGCTCAATTGATCAAGGGGCGGTATCGGGGGTGCCGGTATTCGTTCGGGTATCCGGCTTGTCCGGAGTTGTCGGATCAGCGGGGGTTGGCGGAGATGTTGGATTGGGAGCGGATTGGGTTGGCGCTAACGGAGGAGTGTCAGTTGAATCCGGAGCAGAGTGTTAGTGCATTGGTGGTGCATCATACTGGGGCGGGGTATTTTGCGGTTTAGGGGGTGGGGAGTTTGAGTCCCACTTGCGGAGCCACGTATTGTTTCCTCGGAATTTACTCTCTATCTAGACTTCAGCAAAGCCACCGACTTGCGCCCGTATTAGTGCGTGTTGTCAAAGGGATAGCTGTCCCTCCTGCTCATTAGTTCCCTTTGTCAGATAAGCAGTTAGGAGATCAGAACAACGAAGCAGAAGCCGCAAGCCAAGAATATGAGCATGCATTATCAGATGTGCTATACTTGCGCCCGGCTACCGGCAACGGAGCCGACGTGGATGGTTAATGGTTGGCACACGGAGTGAATTGGAGCGACAGCAGATCAATCGCCTAAGCAAAATCGTGAAGAACCAATAATCCAAGGGGAGTAGGGTTTTTTATGATGGAAGAATCAAACACAGTTAGCATCTTTATCTCATCGCCGGGAGACGTCGCTGAAGAGCGGGCGATAAGCAAACGTGTGATTCAGCGCTTGCAGGGAGAGTTTTCAGGTCAGGCTTCGCTCTCTCCGGTGTTTTGGGAACACGAACCGCTACTGGCTACGAATTCCTTTCAAGAACAGATCATTCGCCCCTCCGAAACAGATATTGTTGTTACTATCCTGTGGTCAAGACTCGGCACCCGACTACCGGCTGATATTACCAAGCCGGATGGAGGCCGATACGAGTCGGGTACAGAATATGAATTCGAGGATGCCGTCAATTCTTTCCGGGAGACCGGTACTCCGGATGTGCTCATTTACAGAAAGACTGCCGATCCTGTTGTGAGCCTAAAGGATCGGCATACCCTCCTATCGAGGTTGAGCGATAAAGAGGCCCTCGAGGAATTCTTCAATAAATGGTTTCATGACAGGGATGAAGGCACTTTAATAGCCGCTTTCCATCCATTCAGCACGCCGGCAGTCTTCGAGGATATCCTGGAATCACATTTGCGTAAACTAATACAGCATCGCGTACCTGAATCAACAACAAGTCAATGCGTTCCAACCATAATCCCACAGTGGCGGGAAGGTTCACCCTTCCGTGGCTTGAGTGTATTTGAGTTCGAACACTCGCCTGTCTTTTTCGGCAGAACAAAGGCCGTATCAGAGATTATCGGCTCCTTGCGAATTCAGGCTGCGCAGGGGAAGTCCTTTATCATAATCATGGGAATGAGCGGTGGCGGTAAATCATCTTTGGCCAGGGCGGGCGTACTGCCCATGCTTACCCAGCCGGGAGTTATTGAAAAAGTGGCATTGTGGCGTCGGGCCATAATGAAACCAAGTGATTCTCCGGGTGATTTATTTGGAAGCATGGCGGCCTGTCTGCTGCGGGAGAACGCGATTCCGGAACTTATTGCAGACGGCACCGACATTGATGAATTGGCCTCACTACTTCGGGAATCGCCGCAGGCGGCAGCTCTTTTGATCAAGGGCGGTTTATCACAGGCCGCAGCTGAAATGGCGAGAAGGGACG
>DAOVZQ010000403.1 GCA_030635025.1 bacterium | reverse complement strand
GAGGTCATGCGGATTCAGTGCGTGGGTGAATCCGAAGAGAACTGGCTGATCGAGATCGTGCCGTTGGAGCTGGTCGATGGAGCCTATGAACCGTTGCCGGGGCAGGGTCTGCGCCTGACTATTGATCGGCGACTTGCTGACCGTTCCGGGAACCTGATCGACCACGTACATCAGGTCGAGCTGTGGGACGAAAGCGGGCACAGGGAACTGCCGGCCGAGCAGTGGCGTGACGATCCGCTCGCGGGAGCGTTCCTCGATTCGGGATTCGTCCCCGACCGTATCGAAGCGCAGGGGAGGACCACGCGCGTGATCGGCGTGATGGACCTGCTTTGCGATCAGTTCACCCTGGTCGCCGGCGACACGACCCGCATCGCCCTGCCCCGCGGCGAGATGATCCAGATCCACTCCCGTGAAGTCAGTGTGGCGGTTCATGCCAACATCCCCTTCCTGGGGCTCGCTTATGCCGCTGAACGCTCCGAAACCCGCTCGAAACTCGTTCCCGCCGGTCGCCGGAGCCCGCCGCCGCCGGCCATGACCGTAGAGATCATGGAACTGATCGATTATGGCGACGATGCCGTGAGCGTTTTCGGGGGGCTTGAGTAGACCGTTTGAATTATGCTATAATGTCTTATGCTCTCAGCTGAACTGCATCACCTGAGGACAGAGGCCCGCGACTACCTCTTGTCCCTCAATCGGACCTGCACACCACAGGCCGTTGCGCGTCATATCTTCGGACCCGAGAGGCACGAGGATCCGGTCGCAGCGCTGCTCGTGCGAGCCATTCTGGACCCCCTGCCCGACATAGGACGCGCCCACGACGGCAGCTGGATGGCCTTGGATGCCCCTTTCCTGGATGTTCCTCTGGATGACATAAGGCTGGCCGTCGTCGATCTCGAAACGACCGGCAGTCTAACCGGTGTGGACCGGATCATCGAAGTGGGCATTGCGGTGCTGGAGGGCGGAGAGGTCGTCAAGCAGTTCAGCAGTCTCTGCCACAGCAAGCGCCACGTCTCGCCGCGCATCCGAAAGCTGACGGGTATCAACCCTCGTCAGTTGAAAGAGGCGCCGCTCTTCAGCGAGGTGGTGCCGGTGATCGTCGATCTTCTGCATGGCGCCCACGCTTTCGTCGCCCACGACGTGCGTTTCGATATGCCGTTTTTACGTTGGGAGCTCGAACGGCACGGCCAGAGGATGCCCGACCTGCCGGCCCTGTGTACGCTGCAGCTGTCCCAAAGCCTCTGGCCGGATCTCGACGGCTGGCGGTTGCAGGATCTCGCGGGCACTTTCGCCGTGGCCCACACCCATCCGCACCGCGCCGGTGAGGACGCCTTGGCCACGGCCGGCGTTCTGCAGCGTGAGATCAACGACGCCAGGGGACTCGGCGCCGAAACCTTGAGTGATCTGTACAAACTCACCTATGTGACCAGCACTCGCGCCGACGATGACGATGCCATGGAAGCCACCGCCGCCGGATGACCTGAATCTTTTTTCAAAATAGGAACTCTATTCGAGTGACTGGGTTGACTCTCCGCTGCCGATCCTGTACTATGCCCCACGTTGATCGCTCGGCACGCTGTGTACTTGACGACCCGCGCTGGCGGGTCGTTGGAGAATCAAGGAGGATGCCATGCAGCGACGCAGGAGTGACGCGGAAGTTCTTGTCCGCGATAAATCCTTCGTGAAATTCGAGCAACTGCTGACCCTGGCTGAGAACGAAGGCCGGATAGACGGCGATTTTAAATGCCTGGTCTGTGGTATGCGCTACTTACACAAGGATGAGGCGGAGATCTGCTGCAAGATCCTCCCTTGACGGTTCGCACCGTTCTCCTCATACAGCCATGGACCCGGACCCAGTCATGAATATCATGCAATACTGTTCCGTCTGTAAGGCGGAATACGACATGTCGGTCGTGCCGACTTCAGACGGTGACGACGACGGCGTCGTCTGGCTGCAGTGTCCCAGCTGCAAGGGCTTCCTGCCCAAAGTCAGCTCCAGTGCGGCTTTCAAAAAGACCACCGATACTGAAGACGAGGCACCGGCAGCCGTCCAAGAATCCGACGATACTCCGGCGTCTGCAGACGATGCAGTCGTCCATCAGCCCGTCGAGGTTGTGGACGACGACTCAAGTGTTTCGACGCTTGCCGCTGCAGCGGCCGCACCGGATGTATCGGACGACGAGCCGGTGGCGGACGACCCCCTTGCCGACATGGATATTTCCCTGGCCATGGCCTATCGCCCCTGGGAGTCGTATGCCGAAGGCGATGTCATCCACCATCTCGCGTGGGACGATTACGGCGTCGTCGTCGCCAAGGAAACGCTTCCCGGCAACCGGAAGATCGTGCAGGTGCAATTCGCGGAGGCCGGGATCGTCCGGTTGATCGAACAGGAGGGAGACGGGTCGTGAACGACCGTCGCCTTCACGGTTTCAGGTGTGCCATCCTCTGCTCCATACTCGCGACGTCCGTGATCTTCCCTCACCATCTCGAAGCCGCGGCACCCTGGGCCGAACCTCTGCCCTGGGAAGCCCTGGACAACGATCCCGGCTTCACATTCGGTTTCCAGCGCTTCGACGACACGGCCAGCGATTGGCAGGTCGATGCCTTCACTCTCATGAGCGTCATGCCACAGGGTGCCTCGAACAGGTTCTATCTGAGGTGGCGGCATCTCAATGTGCATACGGCGGACGCACCACTCTTCACGCGTTGGCCGGAGGCGGCCCCACCGCTCGAGGAAGACGAAGTGGCGGATTCGGACTGGCCCGGAGAAAAGGGAATCGCTGGCTGGGGGCGGCCTGAACTCGGACTGCTGGCTCCGATTGAACTTCCCTTGTTGGGCTCGAGCGTATTTTGTGGAGAGGTGGCGCTGCCTTTTGCGCGCAATGATCTCTATCCCTACTCGTCCCGCAGTATCTCTCTTCGCTTTGGCTTGCAAAGGTCCGTCTCGCTACGCGAGAACCTGATCCTGGCGCTCCGGGCCGAGCGTATTCTGAATATGGAGGCGGCGGGCGAGGATCTGTCCGGCGACGCTTTTCCCGCGCGAACGGCCTGGGGGGGCGGACTCGACTGGCGTTTCGCGGCCGCCGGCGTCTTGAGACTCGAGGCGCGGACGACCACCGACACCGAAGCCAGCCGTCTTCGCTTAATGCTGCAACTGCCGTTGGGAAAAGATCGCCGTCTCGCTTTGGGCGTCATGCGCAGCCTGGCCGACGAAGCGGACCGTCTGTTCGAAACACGCTTCTCGGCCATGGTGACCGTCGCCATGCCAGGGCTTCCGAATTCGGATCCGGTGCCCGAGGATATTCCCGCCATGCCTCAGGAGGCGCAATGAACCGCAAGATGCATCGTGTAGTCGCGCTATCGGTTTTCCTGGTG
>DAOVZQ010000184.1 GCA_030635025.1 bacterium | reverse complement strand
TGAGCGTCGAACTTGGCCCGGCCCCAGAACTGAAGATCGATTCGGCTGTCCGCATCGTTTTCGGCGGCGGCAAAGTTGCCCGTCGACAGAAGTACAAGGGCGATCAGAGCCGTGATGAGGGGCCGACCTGCCAAACCGCGACCGAACATATGAGACCTCCTGAAAATTAATAGGCGTTCGGGAAACGTGACCTCGTGTGCCTGCATTGTTTCCCAAACCGAAAGAGATGTCTATCCCGGTTGACTTGGTTTTGGACGTCGGGGACTATACGCAGGTGGATCATACCATCGGATGGTCCGCAACTTTATCACCGACCGCGAGGGATATTCATGACGGACACATCCATCCGCTTCTATGTACCGGACGACGCCGCAACCGTCCATGCGGCGGCCCTCGAGTCCGTTCGCGACGCCGGGCCGTGGCTTCCCTGGTGCCGTATCGATCTCACACTCGACGAAATCAGCCAATGGATCGCGAAGCAGATCGAAGCGCGGAAGGCCGGCACGGCCTTCGAGTTCGCGATCGTCGACGATGCGGGCGTCTATCTGGGCGGATGCGGCCTGAACAACATCCATGACCAGGACCGGTTTGCGAATCTGGGCTACTGGGTGAGGTCTGCGGCGGTCGGGCGGGGTGTGGCGCCGGCGGCCGTACGAGCCGTTGCGCGATGGGCCTTCGCGAACACAGAACTGGAGAGACTCGAAATCATCTGCGCGGTGGATAACGAACGGAGCCGGCGTGTCGCTGAAAAGACGGCTGCGGTTGCGGAAGGCGTTCTGCGCTCGAGGCTGTATCTGCACGACAAATCCCACGATGCCCATGTCTATTCCATCGTGAGGGCCGACGTATCGGACGACGTTCCGGCTGATTGAGCCGCGCCGGTCTGCCGCTCAATCCATATCCAAAACTTCTCGCACCTTGATCGCCAATCCAGTGACCGTGAAGGGCTTTTGGATGAAGTGTACCCCTTCGTCCAGAACGCCCTGATGGGCGATGACGTCGTCGGTATAACCCGACATGTACAGCACCCTGAGTTCGGTGTATTTGGCGGACACGGATTCGTACAGGGCCCGCCCATTCATGCCGGGCATGACCACGTCGGTCAGCAGGAGATGGACAGGACCCGTGTAGGTGCTCAGGATCTCCATGGCTTTCATGCCCGTTTCGGCCACGAGAACCTTGTAGCCGTGCCGCTCGAGTATTCTCTGCGTCAATTGTCTGACCTGGTCGCTGTCCTCCGCCAGCAGGACGACTTCGGTGCCGTGCAGGTGGCCGGTCGAAATCCTGGCTTCGCTCTTTTCCCGCAAGGTAATCTCGGACAGAGGCAGATATATGCTGACCGTCGTACCCTCGCCCGGTTCGCTGTCGACCATGATATGGCCGTGGTGCTGTTTGGCGATACCGTAGACCGTAGCCAGGCCCAGGCCGGTTCCCTGATCGCCCTTGGTGGAGTAGAACGGTTCGAACATGTGGGATCGGGTTTCTATGTCCATTCCCTGGCCCGTGTCGCTCATGCTGAACATGACGAACGTTCCGGATTCCGATCCCGGATGCGACTCTACGTAGGCCTCGTCGATTTCAACCAGAGCCGTCGCAATGGTCAATCGGCCGCCTTGAGGCATGGCGTCGGAGGCGTTGACCGCCAGGTTCATGATCATCTGCTCGACCTGTCCGACATCCGCCTCGATTGTATGATTCTTGGGCGAGGGAGTGAACTCGATCTCAATATTCTCGGGGATGGTGCGACGCAGCAATTTTTCGAAACCCCTGATGGTTTCGTTCAGGTTCAAGGGACGATAGTCCAAGGTCTGTTTGCGGCTGAAGGCCAGCAGTTGTCGCACGAGATCCCTGGCCCGGATTCCAGCGTTGATGATCTCGTCCACCGTTTCGCGTCGCGGGTCGGTCTGTCCGAGCTCATCCTTCAGGATTTCGCTGAAACCAAGGATAGGCGCCAGGAGATTGTTCAGGTCATGGGCCACTCCGCCGGCCAGGCGTCCGATGGATTCCACTTTTTGCGACTGGCGGATCTGTTCTTCAAGCTTCAGCTTCTCCGTGATGTCGCGCTTGACGGCCACGAAGTTGACGGTCCGGCCCATGTCGTCCTTCACGGGCGTGATCGTCGCCTCCTCGGTGTAGAGCGTGCCGTCCTTCTTCTTGTTGATGATCCGGCCATGCCACAATTCGCCGCGCGACAATACGTCCCACATGGCCTTGTAGAATGCGGCATCATGCTCGCCGCTTTTCAGGATGCGGGGGTTCTGCCCCATCGCCTCTTCGCGCGTGTAACCGCTAACCCGCTCGAAAGCCGGGTTCGTGTAGAGGATCATACCCGACGTATCGGTGACCACGACGATATCGGAGGCCTGCTCGATGGCCTGTGTGAGCCGCACCCGTTCTTCGCTCGCCTGTTTCCGTTCGGTAATGTCGCGCGCCACGGACAGGATTATCGGCTGTCCGGCTAAATCGAAGACGGTCGATTTCACTTCTACCGGGAAAGTCTCGCCGGACTTTGTGCGGTGTGTTGATTCGAAGACCATGCGTCCCGTTTGGTACAGGTTTTGGCGTCGACTGTGTTCGCCGTGGATAGCGGCGTCCGGTCCGCCGGTGATGTCGCCCGCCGTCAAGGTGAGGAATTCCTCACGTGTATAGCCGTAGCGGTTACAAGCTGTCTGGTTGACGTCGACGAAACGCGCGAAACCTTCTTGAAGAAGGGGATGCAGGAAAATAGCGTCGCTGATTGCGTCGTAGGTCTCCCGGGTCCGTTCCTCGCTCTTGCGTAATTTTAGCTCGGTGCGTTTGAGTTCCGTGATGTCCGTGACGATACCCTCGATGGCCAACGGCCGACCTTCGTCATCGCGGATCAATACGTTTCGTTGATGGAGCCATCGGGTCTCGCCGGTCTGGCCGTGGATGATCTGGTATTCGTAGAAAGGCGGCATGTCGCCGAGCAGAAGTGCGGACCATTGTTCCTGGAAGTAATCCATCCATTCGGGGTGGATCGCTTTGATGATGAGTTTCGGGGAATCGAGAAAGCTCTCGGGCGTGTATCCTAAAATCTCGACCGATGCCGGACTGACATACTCGTATCGGCCGTCCGGCAGCGACATGCGATAGATCATGTCCCGGGCGTTCTCGGTCAGGCGCCGGAAACGGTCCTCGCTCTCTCGCAGCGCCTCCTCGGCCCGGCGATGGGCGATCGTGTCGGCCAGGAGATTGGCCACCGAGCGCATGAAGTTGATGTCGTCACTGCTGAAGGCCCGCGGTTGTGTGGAGTGGGCGCCGAGGATGCCCCAGGGTTTGTCTATGGTTCCGATGATGACGCTGATCCCGCTGATGACGTCGTGGTCGTGCAGCAGTTCGGGGCCGGAGAAGCGCGTTTCGGTCGTGAGGTCCTCGACAACCACGGGCTCGCGGCTCTGCAATGTGAATCCGGCCTGCGAGTTCAAACCGACGGAAATCATGGCTTTGCCGACGAGCCCCTCCTGCCAGCCCAGCCCAGCCCTGAGCAGGACGGCTTCGCCTGATGGAATGACTTCGAGAATCTTGCAGTACTCGACTTTTAGGGCATCGGCCACCATGGCGACGGCCGTGTCGAACAGCTCGCTGAGGTTTCCGTTGGTGAGCGCCAACTGTCCGAGTTCTGCAACGACGGTCTGCTCGCGCTCACGCATGGCCAGCGATCGTTCCACCAGTTTCCGGCTGGTGATGTCCCGTATGATCGCGATGATCTGTCGGCTGTCGGGAAGCGGGCTCAGGCGGGCCTCGTACTGCCGGGGGCCGTCAGGGGCGTCAAGGGTGTATTCATAGGATCTGAGATTGCCGTGCCGGGCGATTTCGTGCATGCAATTCTCTAATTTGCGGCCCACATCGGGCGGCATCAGGTCCTTCATGCGCTTGTTGAGAAACTTTTTCGGGGGGATGAACAGAGTGGTGTCCCGGCTGGCCCGGTATTCCAGGATCGTGCTGTCATGGTCCATGAGAAAGAAAATGTCGGGTAGAGCCTGAAAGACCGAGTCCAGCATGCTGTCGTTCGCGCTGGCCTGGGCATCGGCGTACCGGTATCTCGATTCGCTATCGCGCAGAATCCGGTCGTCCCGCCTGCGAATGCGCAGGTTCCAGTACAAGCCGATCAGCACAGAAATCAGAACGCTGCCGAAGATGCAGAGATAAGGTATACCCCAAGGGCTTCGGGCTGAGAGGTCGAGATTTGGGTTGGGTGTATCTTGAGGTGAGAGACTTTCGGCTTGTGCTGCCGAACCGGATGCCAAGAGCAACAACGACAGCAACAGAATCGTGAGAGACGTGTTCATGGAACCAGCTGCCTGTCGAGCCATCGTTCATGTCCTTTCACGTGATGACACCATATCGTATCCGGGCACTCGTGTCACGTGGACGCATAACCAGACGTTCAGACGGTTTCCCGGAGTGCGGCGCTTGTAAAAAAGTCCATTGAATCCAACCGATACGTTGTCTCAGGTTCAGGAGGGACGTACCATCATCGGCACACGCACGGTTGATACTGACGCGGGCGCGACCCGCACTGGAAAGAGAGCCCGATCATGAGGATTATTTGCGTAGCGCTGGTTCTGCCGATCCTGTTCGCGGTCCCAGCGATCGCCGACCAGGATCCGGTCCGGCAGGTTACCGACGTGACCGACGCATCCCAGAGCACACGTCGCGACACCCAGGAGGCGCTCGACGACTGGGCCGCCGAACGCGCCGCGCTCAAGCAGCGCTGGGAGGCGGCGGGCACGCAGGTGGATTACCTGGACGAGCGAGTTGCCCTGGAACGCGAGCGGCTTGCGGCCCTCGAAGCGGCCGGCGACGAGCTGACGCGACGTCTCGAGGAGTCCCGGCGCCTGGAGGCCAGTCTGGAAGATACCCTGCTGGTGATCCTCAGACGACTCGACGAGACCATTGAAAGGGATCTGCCCTTCCTGCTCGATGAGCGGACCACGCGCCTGTCGTCGGTCCGCCGCGAGCTCGGCGATCCGGCGGCCAGCCCGGCCGACAAGCTGCGTCGCGTACTCGAAGCCCTGCTCATCGAGACCAGCTACGGTGGCGCCCTGGAGGTCTATCAGGACCGTATCGAGGTGGACGGCGAAGCGTTGACCTGCGACCTGCTTTACGTGGGGCGACTCGGCCTGTACTGGCTTACGCCGGACGAATCGAGGGGCGGAACCTGGAACCCGGCGACCTCGTGCTATGAAGCGCTCGAAGGCCGGGACCTCACGGCCGTGCGCCGCGCCGTACAGATGGCGACGCGCCGACGCGCCGTGGGCGTTCAGTCGCTTCCGCTGGGGAGGTTGGGCTCATGATGCACCACCGCCTTCCCCTGATCGTTCTGTTGCTCGTGGTGACGGTTTGTGCCGGCGCCGCCGTCGCCCAGGACCTGCGCGAAGCGTTGCAGAAGGCCGAGGCCGACCGGACCGCCGCGCGACTTGAGGACCAGCGTGCCGCCGATCGTATATTGACCGATCGCGGACGGCTCACGGCCGTCGTGGATTCCCTGGAAAATCGTCAGGCCGCTCTCGATGAAGAACTGGCGGACCTGAAGCGCCGGCAACAGGCGGCGCTGGAACGACGTGACCGTCTGCAGGAATCTTGGTCCCGGGAGGAGATGGATTTCCGCGAGTTGTCGGGCAACGTGCGCATAGCCGCCCGCGACCTGGAGTCGTTGCTGAGAAGCTCGCCGCTGACGGCGACCGACCCAGGCCGGCTCGAGCCGGTGACGGGCATCCTGCGCGAGAACTACTTCCCCGATCTCGACGACATCAGCCATCTGGCCGACGCCGCCCTGGACGAGCTGACGCGCACGGGCCAGGTGGCGATTCGACAGGGTGACTACGGCGATCGCGACGGCCGCGACGCCCACGGCGACATCGTGCACTTCGGTCGCTTCACGACAGCCTACCGCGTCGACGGCGAG
>DAOVZQ010000357.1 GCA_030635025.1 bacterium | reverse complement strand
GGCCGTACGGATAATCCGCGGGGTCGCCTTCCTTGGGATCGCTGCGCTGGCAACCTGCGCCGTGGACGTCCCAGAAGTTGTAGGTTCCCCCGGTAGGCGCCTGCATCCAGCCGTAGCCGGTACCGAAAGCCACGTAGCTCCCACTGCTTCCACCCAGGTAGTTCACATGGCTGGTGCCGGACCAGTAGAAGGGGAAGTCCGAGCTGCCGTCCTCGACGGTGATCGGCGTCGTCTCGAAAATCGGGTCGATGGCGGGCGTGCCGTGGGTGGCCGGCGAGCGCGTGTAGTCCACGAGGCTCTGCAGTTCCTTCACGTCGGGCAGGCGCCAGTCCGAGTAGTCGGCGTAATCGAGGCTTTCGGACCAGGCCAGGGCCTGTTCCCAGTTCAGGCCGCCGTCGCTCGCATCACCCGCGCCCAGGTGGCCGCTATCCTGCTCCATCCACATCAGGCCAGAGGCCAGATCCGTGATCGTGCCGTCGCCGTTATCGACGTAGTCGTTCACGCCGTAGCCATCGCCGTCGCGCACGAAGAGGGCGAAGAAGGTTTTGCCGGACTGGGTCATGGGATCTGTGATCGGGTAGCCCTTGATGCGACCGTCGGCGAAGTTCACGCCAAAGACCGTCGCGTCATTGTTCATGGTCGTGCTCACGTAGATCGTGCTGGTCAGGTACTGCGAGTCGATGATGCGTTCGGTCACCGGATCGCCGTACTCGAAGACGAAGACGTCGTCCATGAAGGGTACGAGACCCGTGGTGTCGTCGCCCGGCAGACCGCTCGGGTCGGTACCGGTGAACAGGATGAGCGAGTACAGTTCCTTGATCGTGGGGATGCGCCAGTCGCCGTAGCCCGCCAGGTCGAAGGATCCGATCGCGGCTTCGGCCTGGGCCAGGGTCATCTTGGCACCGGGATCCTGCTGCCACATGAGACCGGTCACTTGATCGGTGACGGTGCCGTCGCCGTTGTCCAGATAGCTGGGCTGGTTGCCGGCGTACTGGGCGTCCTGTCCGTAGAAGGCCGCCCCCTCGGCCGGGGTCGCGATGACGGCATCGTTGCCGTAGCTGTCGGTCAGACCGGTATCGACTATGGCATAGGTACCGTCGCCGCTCGTGGGCTCGGTGTCGGGACCGGTGGTCGTATCGTCCTCTGAGCAACCGATGGTCGGTAAAACCAGAAGGATGAGCAACCAGAGCCGCATGTATTTGTGGGGCGTCGTCATTGTAATCCGTCCCTTCCTTGCGGGATGCGTGCTTGTCGTCGTCATGCCCAACCCAACCCGTCAGCCGGATAATCCTTTCGCTGAAATTTTTGCCGTGCGGGGAACGGCTTTGACGCCAGACATCGGCACGCCGTAGGATGACGTCCACGCATGAAATTCGACCGAAAGGAAATTCCGGCCCGCGGGTTGGGCTGGAAAAGGGTATGACCGGAATGACGGACGACCAGTTGATGATCCGCGGCGCGGCAGGCGACGAAGCGGCCCTGCGCACGTTGATCGAGCGCTGGGAGAAACCCGTGTTCGCGTTTCTCGTCCGCATGCTCGGGTCACCCGAGGAGGCCGAGGATCTGTGTCAGGATACGTTCATGCGTTTGATTTCCTCATCGGGTCGCTACCGCCCCGAGGGTCGGTTCCAGAGCTGGCTCTTCCGCATCGCCGGGAACCTGGCGCGGAGCCGTCTGCGACGTCGAAAAATCCTGCGTTGGCTGCCGCTGACGTCGGGACATCACGAAACACCGGCACCCGGCCTCGACCCCTTGAACGCGCTCGCCGCCGGACAGGAGCAGGAACGGGTCCGCGCCGCCATCCGCCAACTGCCGGACCGACAGCGACAGGCACTCATTCTCAAGCGGTACAACGAGTTGAGCTATCAGGAAATCGCCGAAGCCATGGGGATTTCCGTGGGGTCGGTGCAGATGCTGCTGCACCGGGCCATGAGCGCCCTGAAGCGGGATCTGTCCCGCGGGAGGCATGAATCATGAGCGATTCGACACATCCGGACGGATACGTCCTGCAGGCCTATCACGACGGCGAGCTGAACGACGAGGCCACCGCCCGGATCGAAACCCATTGCCGGGATTGCGTACGCTGCCGAAACGAACTCGCCGAGCTTCAAAGGCTGGACGGCCTGCTCGCGGACATCGACGCACCCGAGTTGCCGCGACCTGTCTGGCCTGCTCTGAATGGGGCGTTGCGGAAACAACATGAGGCGCGCCTCGGCCCGGCTTTCGCCTTCTCTGCGGCGGCGGTCTGCGCGGCCGGAATTACGATCGGCATCCTCCTGGGACCGGTCGGGAAAAGCGACCAGTCATCGACGAACGGGACCACGTGGGAAGGACCTTCGTCGATGTGGAGCGGCGGCGCCAGCGCCTCGTTGCTCGAGATTCACCTATCGGACATGGACTGAGGTAGGAGCTTTCGTCATGATGAAAAAGATAATGTACCTCCTGCTCGCCCTCTCGCTGGGTCTCAATGCGGGACTGTTGGTGATGACTCTCCTGTCTCCCGATCGGCCGCCATTACCCGATGGAGAAGGCGGTATCCGCCCCGGGCCGCCTCCCGATGCGGGCCAGTTGGTCGATAATCACATGCAGGGCATGACGCGCCATCTTGATCTGGATCCCGTCCAGCAAGAGTCCATCCGCGCCATCCTGACACGGGACGCGCAGCGCCTGATGGAACTCCAGATGGAAACCCGGGCGGCCGGTCGACGTCTGACCCGGGCTTTCGGGGCTCCCATTTTTTCGCCTGAGGCCTTTCTGGATATGGTTCGGGAGGCGTCCGTCACACGAGAGGCCCTGGACTCCCTGTCGGCAGCCTTACTGGTGGCCGAAGCCGCCGTCCTCACGCCCGAACAGCGCATCAAGTACGCCGAAGTCGCCCCCATGATCCACACCAATCCCCAGCAGGCCCGTCCCCCTCACGATCTCGAACGTCGCCCCCCGCCGCGCCGTTGAGCGCGGCGGTCCCGCCAAGGGATCATCCCACCGTCTGATCCGCGCTCAATCCCATCGAAAACCGGCCGAAACAATCAGAGAACGAATTTCTAGGATTGTTCGAACGGATGGAAATGCAGACGAACGTTCGCTTGCTACGTCATGTCCTGATCATAACGCTCTCCGTAATCGTCTGCGGTACGGTCGGCTATGCATTGATCGAGGACTGGCCGCTGTTCGACGCCCTGTACATGACCGTCATCACCCTGACCACGATCGGCTTCGGCGAGGTTCACGAACTCTCGGAAACCGGTCGGGTCTTCACCCTGTTTTTGGTGATGTTCGGCGTGGGCGCCGCGGCGGCGTTGGCGGCCCAGTTCGCCCGACTGCTAATCGAGGGCGACCTGAGCGATTATTGGAGGAAAAAGCGCATGGCACGCACACTTTCCCGCCTCAAGGATCACGTCATCGTCTGTGGGTACGGACGTATCGGCACGGCTATCTGCAACGAGCTGACCGAGATGGGCGCCACTCTCGCGATTGTGGAAATGGACGAGGAACGGCTGGCCGAAGCGCGGGCCGCCGGTCTGACCGTGATTGCGGGCAACGCCACCTCCGACATCTCCCTGCTCAGCGCCGGCGTGCAGCGGGCGTCGGCGGTTGTGGCCGCGCTTGCTCGCGATACCGACAACGTCTTCGTCGCTCTGTCCGCACGGGATCTGAATCCGGATGTGACCGTGATTGCACGCTCGGAAGACCGGTCCCTGGAGGCAAGAATGCTCAAGGCCGGCGTTAACCGCATCGTCTATCCTGCACAGCTCGGCGGCGGACGCATTGCGCACATGGTGGGCGATGAGATCGGCCTCGAAAAGAAG
>DAOVZQ010000337.1 GCA_030635025.1 bacterium | reverse complement strand
GTCCGGGCAGCCGCAGTGGCGCGACGGGTTCGTTCCCATGACCGCCTCGTACTGCGCCTGTGTGACCTCGGTCTTTGCCACATAGATAGGCCGGGTCAACGTCACCTCGTGGCGGGGCCACTCGTCGGCCACGGCGCCGGGTTCTGTATCCGGGGAACCGATCATGAACGAGCCTGCGGGCACATAGACCTCTTCGCGAGGCCAGGCCGGCAGCAGGGTGTAGGTCACCGCGAGGTCCAGGGTCGTGCCGCCCACCAGGACGGCGTCCTCGTAACCCGGCGTGGAATTGGTCCAACCCGGGATGGCCTCCCATTCCACGGTCAACGGTCCGGAGGGTACGCCCTCGAGGGTTCTGTTTCCGAAACCGCTGCGGTCGTTCTCGCCCCCGCCGGCGACCACCTTCAGCACCCAGCCCACGTTCAGCAGGTCGGGTTCGGGATCGATGGTGACGGTGCCGGTGGGTTCCGGAGCGTACGTGTAAATACCGGTGAAGGTGATGGAGTCGTCCGCCGCAAGGTCTTGGGACATGGGAAAGGGCTCGGCGTAATTCAGGATATCCGTCCAGGAGATCGCGTACTCCCCGACTGCGCGACCGGTCAGACGTTCGTCACCGGAGCCCTGGTAGGTGTAGCTGTTCGGGCCTTCCAGGGTCCAGTCCGCATCGACCGTCCCGGGATCAACCTGAACGATCACCACACCGGTGCTCGGCTCCGGGGTCGCAGGGTCGTCACCGCCGCAACCGGCCAGTAGGACTGTCGCGAGCAGGGCGAGGAGTAGAACGTATCTCATCTGGGGTCCAACCTCTGGCTGAGGGGGGCTTGGGCGTCTCTGAACGTCTAATCATAACCCCTGAAGCCCCTCTGAGGCCAGTCCGGATCAATCGGAATCATCAAGGCTGGCCACCTGTCGCGGGTTATGTCATCTTTGTGTAACGTAAAATGATTAGCGATTCCGAAATCAAGGCAAGGAAGGGAACATCATGGCCACCGTAGCCGACATCCTCAAGCACAAGGGCAACGACGTATACAAGATCGCCCCCGACGCCAACGTCTACGAAGCCATCACTGCCATGGCCGACTACGGCGTGGGCTCCCTGATCGTGGCCGACGACCAGAACATCGTCGGCATCATCACCGAGCGCGACTACATGGTGAAGATCGCCCTGAAGGGCCGGTCGTCACGCGACACCCAGGTCAAGGAGATCATGAGCGACCAGCTCCTGTTCGTGGAAACCGGCCACGACGTGGACGAAACCCTGGCCATCATGACCGAGGCCCGCATCCGCCACTTGCCGGTGATGGACAAGGGAGACCTGGCGGGACTCGTGTCGATCGGGGATTGCGTCAAACAGGTCAGCCAGGAGCGTAAGGCACAGTTACGATACCTGACCGACTACATCCACGATAAATATCCCGGTTGACGCCCCTTGTCTGGACCTTTGCCCTGGGCTACATTTCCGGCTACCGGAGGTGTAGCCATGGCCCAGACAGTTATCGAGAAAATCGCTCAGACCCACGCCGTCGATCTGCCCGCGGGAGCCGAACTCCACGCGGGCGATTTCGTGACCCTGATCCCCGACCAGATCATGACCCACGACAACACCGCAGCCGTACTCAACAAGTTCGAGAAGCTCGGCGTCGGCCAGATCAAAAACCCGCGACAACCCGTGTACGCCCTGGATCACGACATCCAGAACAAGAGCGAGTCGAACCTCGCCAAGTATGCGCGCATCGAAGCCTTCGCGAAATCGCAGGGGGTCGACTTCTACCCCGCCGGCACCGGCATCGGCCATCAGGTCATGATCGAGAACGGCTATATCAAGCCGGGCGGCTTCTGCGTCGCCAGCGACAGCCACTCGAACATGTACGGCGCCATGAGCGCCGTGGGCACGCCCGTGGTGCGTACCGACGCCGCCGCCATCTGGGCCACCGGCCGTTTCTGGTGGCAGATCCCGCGTACCGTTCGCGTGTGGTTGAGCGGAGAGCTTCGCCCCGGCGTGACGGGCAAGGATCTCATCCTCACCCTGTGCGGCCTGTACAACAAGGGCGAGGTTCTGAACGCGGCCATCGAGTTCGCCGGCCCCGGCGTGGGCACGTTGTCAATGGACGCGCGCATGTCCATCTCCAACATGACCACCGAGTGGGGCGCCCTGGTGGGCTGGTTCCCCTGCGATGAGAAGACGGTCGACTTCCTCATGAAGCACCGCGCCATCCTCGATCTGCAGGGCTTCCACGACCGGATCACCAAGGACGAGTTGGACGGCTGGACGACCGACCCCATGACCTCCGACGACGACTCGGTCTACGCGGGCACGATCGATCTGAACCTGGACGACGTAGGCCCTCATGTGGCCGGCCCCGACACTGTCCAGCGCACCGCACCCCTGTCCGACCTCATGGCTGCGGACATCAAGATCCACAAGGCCTATCTCCTGTCCTGCGTCAATTCGCGCCTGGAAGACCTGAAGGCCGCCGCCGACGTGCTGCTCGGCCACAAGGTCGCCGAGGGCGTCGACTTTTACGTGGCCGCCGCCAGCCAGTTCGTCGAGGACCAGGCCAAGGAACTGGGTTACTGGCAGGTGCTGCTGGATTCGGGCGCGCAGGCGCTGCCGCCGAGCTGTGGCCCCTGCATCGGCCTGGGCACCGGCCTGCTGGACGCGGGTGAGGTGGGCATCTCGGCCACCAACCGCAACTTCAAGGGTCGGATGGGTTCGCGGGACGCCAAGTGCTACCTGGCCAGCCCCGTGGTCGTGGCCGCGTCGGCCATCGCCGGCAAGATCGCCGGCCCCGAAGAGTTCTCGGGCGACCTGCCCGCGTACGACTTCAAACCCGGCGCAAAAGCCCCGCGCGGTGGTTCGGTGGAAATCCTCGACGGGTTCCCCGCCAAGGTCGAAGGCCGCGGTCTCTGGCTCGACCTCGACAACCTGAACACCGACGGCATCTACGGGAAGGACTACACCTACAACGAGGACATGACCCGCGAGGACATGGCCCGTGTGGTGATGGAGAACTACGACGCCGAATTTGCCGGGATCATCGCTACGGGCGACGTGCTGATCGGCGGATTCAACTTCGGCACGGGCTCGTCGCGGGAGCAGGCGGTCACCGCCCTGCAGGCCGCCGGCGCGTCGATGCTGATCGCCGGGTCGTACTCGCAGACCTACCTGCGCAACGCCATAAACAACGGCTTCATCTGCCTGGAAAGCCCGACGCTCGTGGAGGCCATGCGCGCTGCGTATGATGGCCGGGACGAGAAAACGGTCGTGACGGACGAGCCGCTGACGGTGGACTTCGCCGGAGCCTCGATCACCTGGAAGGGCGAAGCCTACGGGTTTGCTCCGCTGGGGCGGCCGGTCCAGGAAGTGATCGTTGCCGGGGGCGTTGAGAACCAGGTTCGGGAGACTCTAAGGTAGGGACTGCCGGATACGGTCACATACGAACAGGACCTTTCCTTCATGCACTGCGTGAAATCAGGAAAGGTCCTGTTCGTATGTGACCGTATCCTACGACGTCATGACAGGAACACCGAAGACATTTTGGAGGAAGAACAGGGCGATGAAGGTAATGACGCAGGCGATGATCGGCGTGGTCACCCAACCCACGGCGATCTCCCCCAGGACCCGATACTTGATTCCGTGTCCGCCCTTCAGCAGTCCGAGCCCCAGCACGGCGCCGATCACGGCCTGGGAACTCGAGACGGGTACCAGGGGAATCGGTGGTATGTGATGCGACATGAGCCAGGCGTTGAGCGCCTGACTTGAGAAGAGGAAGAGCACCATGGATTGGGACATGACGACCACCAGGGCCATGGGTCCATTCAACCGCATGAGACTGCCGCCCACGGTCTCCATCACGCGACGCGAGTAGGTGTACACCCCGACCGCAATGGCCAGTCCGCCGAGCAGGAACAGTTGTTGGATGCCGCTGATAGCGATCACCCCGCCGAGATCGAGATCCTTGAACGGCGAGACCGGAACGAACACGCCCATCACGTTGGCGATATTGTTGGCGCCCAGACTGTAGGACCCGAAAGCG
>DAOVZQ010000387.1 GCA_030635025.1 bacterium | reverse complement strand
GTGGTGAGCCAGTTCCCCACCTATGAGTCCGCTGACCGTGCCCAGTTCCTGCTTGGCGATGCCCAGTCGCAGACCGGTCAGGACGAGCAGGCGCGGCAGACCTATGAGCAGTTCCTGCTGCTCTTCACGGACAGCGACCTGTACTCGCAGGTGCAGTTCCGCCTCGCCATGCAGTACTTCGGATCGGAAGACTACTTGCGCGCAGCCATCAACTTCACCGGCCTGCTGGAACAGGAGCCGGACGAGAACACGGCCTGCGCTTCGCGTTACAACCTGGCTCTTTGTCGACGGCTGCTGGGTCAGGACGAGGCGGCGCTCCTCGAATTCGAGCAGTACCGCCAGATCCACGGTAGCGACGAGCGCAGCGCGGAGGTCGCCTACCAGATGGCCGAGATCCACGAACTCGCCGGTCGAACGACGCAGGCGGTCACCGAGCTGAAGACGGCGCTCACCAGTTCGCCCGGATCTCCCCTCGTCATTGAGTTGAAGTACCGTCTGGGGCGGTGCAATGAGCAGTTGGGCGACGTCGGCTTGGCTCTCGCGGCCTATGTGGATGCGGCCTCCGGATCGGGCAAGGGAGACGCCTACCGGCTCTCCGCCCTCGCCCGCGCCGCCGAGATCTACGAGGAGCGCAAGGAATACGCGCAGGCCGCGACGGCCTACCGGGACCTGGCGGCCAACACCGGCGATCCCAGCCTGGCCACGGCGGCGTCCGAGCGGGCTTCGCAACTGGACGATTTCTCGCGGTAAACGAATTGAAACCGGGGCCCCGAGGGGCCCCGAGCCGTCACCAAGGAGATAAGGCATGTTTGTAGACTTCGATTGGATGAGCACTCTCGGCAGCAGTCCCATACTTCTGGTTCTCGGCGGCTGCAGCATGGTCAGCCTGGCCGTCGCCCTCGAGAGGCTGCTCTACTATCGGCGCGCAATAGCGGATGTCGATCGCGTGCTGGATCGCGCGCAGGAGGCGTTGCGGAAATCCGATCTGAGCGCCGCAATCGAGATTTGTAAAGATTGCCCGCACCCCCTCGGCGCGGTGGCTCCCGGGGTCCTGTCTGATCCGACCGCAACCCGGCATGCCATCGAGGAGAAAATACAGATCCTCCTGAGCCAGCAGAAGCTGCTCCTGGAACGCAATGTGGGACTGCTCGGCACCATGGCCGCCATTGCGCCGCTGATCGGTCTGCTCGGGACCGTGGTGGGTATCATGAGGGCCTTCCACGACATGGCGCAGACAGGGTCGGCCGCGCCGACCATCGTCGCGGCCGGTGTGGCGGAAGCGCTGTTGACCACGGCGGCCGGCCTGGTCGTCGCTGTGCCCTCGGTGATGCTTTTCAACTATTTCAATCGTCGCATGAACGTGATGCTGACGATCGCGGAGAACCATACGCGCTCCCTGCGGAACACGATGGAATCCATTTTCCAGACTCCGTCTTCCCGTCCGGCCGAAGCGGTTCGCCCCGAGCCGGCTGTCGCCACGACGGGAGCCGGGGACAGGATCGTGGAAAGGGTCGCCAACGAAGCCCGCGACGTCATCGGAAACCTGGCCGGTTAGGAGCGACACATGCATTGGCAGAGCCAACAGACCCCGCTCGATGACGAGTCCCCGGTGAACGTGACGCCCCTGATCGATGTGTCGCTGGTCCTGGTGGTCATTCTCCTGCTCGCAACGCCGCTGGCGTTCGAGTCGAGCATAGGCGTGAAGAGCGCGCAAAAGGGCGGCAAGGAAGCTACGACAAAGAAGCAGAGCCTACGCGTGACGCTGACCCTGGTCGACGAGCAGAGCGTACGGGTCAACCAGACGCTGGTCGCCCGCGACGAGCTGATGGCCGCGTTGGAGCCTGCCCTCGATGAGACTGAAGAACGCGCCATCACGATCGCCTGTGCCGATAACATCAGCCACGGCGCATTCGTGGACGTGCTGGACAAGGCCAAACGGTGCGGTGCAAACGGCATCGCTGTTTCCGGGAGGTGACATGAGAGCCCCGAGTGTGCCCCAGGCCCCCATGCTGACCCGTATCAATGTCACGTCGGTTATAGACGTGGCCCTCGTCCTGGTGATCATCCTGCTGGTCACGGCCCCCATGTTGGATGTCGCTGACCTGGATCTGGATTTGCCGGGAGCGCATACGCGCGACGTTGAAGAACAGAGTTATGTCAGTGTAACCCTGGGCCGGAACGGCGATATGGCGGTCGAAAACCAAGAGGTGGGCAGCGTCGAAGAGATCAGCGGGATGCTGAGCAGCCGTCTTTCCGAGATCGGCAGCCAGGAATCGCTGGTCGTGGTTCGGGCCGACGCCGACCTGCCACACGAGTTCGTCCGCCGCGTGATCGAGCAGGTCCGGGCCGGTGGCGCCCAACGCATGGCTATTGCCACGCGGCAACTGGAAGGCGAGTGATCTTGAACACACAGACCTACCAGCTAGAGTTGGCCGCAAGCCGTATCCGGGTCAGGCAGACGCTGCTGATCAGCGGAGCCCTGCACGTAATGCTGCTGCTCTGGCTGCTGCTCTACAAACCCCCGGTGCCGATCGACTTGGGTGCGGTGGAGATCGATTGGCTCGATCCGGCGCCCCCGGTCGTGGTGGCGGCGCCTAAAAAGAAGTCCGTCGCCGTGCGCGAACAGCCGCGGGAGAAGACGCCGCCGGCGCCGATGCCCGTCGACGAACCGGTCGTGCGTGCCGAGCCGAAGCCCATGCCGAGGCAGGACACGCTGGTCCGGAACGACCGGCTCTCGGAGCGGCTCGCAACGATGCGGACCGAACCGATGGCGCGACGTCCCCTCAGCGTAAATACGGCCGGCGCATCCTCGCTGCTCAAGTCGGCCGCGGCGCCCCAGGCGGCGGTTGTGCGGCCGCAGAAGACCGTGAATCTCAATCGCGACGCGCGTCCGACCAGCCCCGCGGTGGCCCTGAACCGGAATGTGAGTAATCGCGTTCGGCCGGCGATGGCGCCGGTGGAGGTTCCTAAGCAGATCCGTACCGACGCGGCCAGGCCCGAGGACGAGGCGACCGACATCGAGCGCACGCTTGACGGCGTAACGCTCGTGGGACCCGCGGCGGGCCGTGAGATCGTGAAGCATATCCTACCCGATTACCCGTCCTGGGCGATGAAGCAGGCGGCCGAGGCCACCGTGACCCTTTACTTCGTCGTCCTGCCCGACGGGCGCGTAAAAGACAACGTGCAGATTCGCAAAACCGGCGGATACGCAGACTTCGACAATAACGCCACCGCAGCTCTCCTGAACTGGCGTTTCGCCCCGCTCGCCGCGGGTGAACGTCACGAACAGTGGGGTACGATCACCTTCCGTTACCGCCTGCGCGACGCCAGGCGATAAGGAGCAACACCATGAAGCACAATCGACATCTGACCATCATCCTGACCATGCTGATCATCGCGATCTGTCTCCCGGGCATCTCGGCGGGACAGGATGCGGCGGTGGAGTCTCCGAGTCCGGTGGCCGGAGGCGCCGCCCCGGACGTGGCCAGTGATGGCGACACAGTCTTCGGCAGC
>DAOVZQ010000252.1 GCA_030635025.1 bacterium | reverse complement strand
GAGGGCGGCGTGAAGATTCTCGACGGCAGCCTCGATCAGGTGCGCGAAGGCTTCCCCCTGCACTCGGTGAAGGTCGTCTTCGCCAACGGTGAAGAGGCGCCCGACGGATTGCCCGACGTGACCCAGCGTGAGCGCGACGGCGACGGCTGGCGCCTGACCATGCGCGAAGGCGCCGACCTGGACGCCCTGCTCGACCGACTCCGCGCCCACGGCTCGGTGACGCTCTTCTCGGCTAATCGCCCCAGTCTCCAGGAAATCTTCCTGACCGCCGTTCGTAGACAACGGGCCGCGATAGAAAAGGGGGTGGCGCAATGAGAAAGACCTTCGTCATCATCCGCCGCGAATACCTCGAACGCGTCCGCAGCAAGGGCTTCATCATCAGCACGGTTTTGATTCCGTTGATGATGTCACTGGTGATGCTGATCCCCATGCTGACCATGGACAATGTCGACGCCGAACGGACCGTCGGCGTGATCGATCCCTCCGGTGAGCACTACCCGGTGCTGCGCGACCTGGTGACCGACATCGAGCGCACGCGCATCGCGTTGATCCCGTTGGACGCGCCTCCCGGCGGTCTCGAAGATACGATCGACGAGATGACCGCCAGCATCCAGACCGAGGATCTCGACGCGGGTCTGGTCATTTCCGCGGACTTCATCGACTCGCGCGAGGCCACCTTCTACAGCAAGTCCGTGTCGGCGGGCATCATCCGCGAGTTGCTGGCGCCGTCGCTCAATCGCGTATTGCGCCAGCATCGCTTCAACGATGCGGGCGTGCCCGACAGTCTTCACGCTTATCTGACCGCCTATACCAACTGGACCACCCTGTCGGTGAGCGACGAGGGGGAGACCACGTCGCGCGACAACGACGGCGTTTTCGCGGTGGCCTTCACCCTGATCATGATCTTGTACATGATGGTGCTGGTCTACGGGCAGCAGACCCTGACCGGTGTGATCGAGGAGAAGAGCACGCGCGTGGTGGAAGTGATCCTCTCGAGCGTGCCGGCCTCGCGCCTGATGCAGGGCAAGATCCTCGGTATCGGCGGAGCGGGGTTGACCCAGGTGGCCATCTGGACCATCGCCATCCTCGTCCTGTCGACCCGCGGCGTGAGCATAGGCAGCATGAGTCTCGACGCCACGTTCCTGACGCCGCTGATGCTCTCGTCCTTCATCATCTTCTTCGTGCTGGGCTTCCTGCTCTTCTCGACCCTGTACGCGGGCGTCGGCTCGTTGTGCAACACGGTCCAGGAATCGCAGCAGTTCGCCACGCCCATCGCCATGTTCGTGATCATTCCCATGATGCTGCTCACGCTGATCATGATGGACCCCAGCGGCACGTTGGCGACGGTTCTCAGCCTGGTGCCGTTCTTCACGCCCATCCTCATGTTCATGCGGGTGTGTCTGGAAACGCCGCCGTTGTGGCAGATCCTGCTGTCGTGGGTGTTGATGGTCGTGACCATCTATGGGCTGACGCGGATGGCAGGCAAGCTGTTCCGGGTCGGGATACTCATGCATGGGGCGGCGCCGAGTTGGGCGACGCTGGTGAAGGTGTTGCGGCAGGCTGATTGACCTGCGTAGACAGAGACATATGAAGGCCGCATCCGAATTCGGGGACCCCGCTACGTATTCGGATGCGGCCTTCATATGTCTCTGTCTATTCCACCCAGGCCTGTCGCAGCATCTTCGTTGGTGTAGGCAATGTATGGTATAATTCCGGGCGCTCATCATGACAGCATCCTTGGAGGACACCGTGTTCCGTCGCCTGATCATCTTCGTTTGTCTGATCCTTGCCATCGCGGCTCCTGTTTGTGCCGGAACCGGTGTGCATACGACCTACCTGTGGCACATGCACCAGCCGATCTACTGGCCGGACGCATCGGTGTGGAATCCCCAACGCTACGAAACCGTCTACGAAACCATCACATTGGGGCACAGCCAGAACGACGAGTTCACGATCTTCGACAAGGACGACCGTGTCGGCGACTATCAGCATTATCCCAAGGATGCGGTGTCCTCGATCTCGGATCTGGCCGAGGCGGGGGCGCAGGTTTCGTTCGCGGGTGCGTTGATGGAGAACATCTTCAGCCTGGGGGACGCGGGTTGGAACGGTGGGCGTTATGCATCCGACTGGTACAGCCATTATCGTACCGCGCGCGGGTGGCTGAATACGGCGGGACAGCCACGGCTCGAACCGGTGCTGGTCGGCTTTCACCACGCCATCGGTCCGTTGCTGGACGAGAACGCGTTGCGGATGGAACTGGCCTTGGCGAAAGAGATCTACGGTGACGCATGGGGGACGGGCGCTGTTTCGCAGGGCTTCTTCCCGGCGGAGATGTGCTTCAGCGAACGCATGATCCCCGCATTGGTCGAGGCGGGCGTCACGTGGACGATCGTCCCTGACCTGCATATCGCTCGCGCCTGCGCCGACTATCCCTACACGGCCAACCTGGACAATTGCGATCCGCCCAATCCGGCCGATCAAACCAATCCGGCCCAGGGCACATACACGAACCACACCATCTCACGCGGGGTCACCCTCAAGGTGCCGTACCCGTACGGTTTCACGCCGCACCGGGCCGAGTATGTCGATCCGGACGGCGGCGGCGTATCGAGCCTGGTCGTAGTGCCCGCGGCTAACGCCATGGGCTGGGAGGAAGGTTACGGCCTCTTCGGCACCGGTGGAGTCGATGCCATCGCAACAGCCAACAATCCCGCACAACCCATGCTCGTGCTCTTCGCCCACGACGGAGACAATGCCTGGAGCGGCGGCAACAGCTACTACTACGAGAACGTCACGCAGTTTTCCCATGCCGCGGCGAACCAGGGCTACACGCCGACGACCGTGGCGACCTACCTGCAGCACCACCCCGTACCCGCGAGCGACGTGGTACACGTGGAGGACGGCGGCTGGGTCAATGCCGACGGCGACTTCGGCTCGCCCCAGTACATCAATTGGAACTGGCCCCTGGTGGATGCCGCGGGTCAGTTCGATATCCCCGCCGGGTGGGCCGAGGACGAGCGAAATTGGGCTGTGCTGACCGCTGCGCAGAATCGTGTCGAGACGGCCGCGGCCGTGGCGGGCGTCGATACCGCGCAGGTCCTGGATCCCGGCCCCGGCGCCAACGCCGCCGAGCGGGCCTGGCATTTCCTGCTGGCCGGTTACGAGAGCGGCTACATGTATTACGGCGCGTCCCTGGACATGGAGATCAAGGCGACCCTGGCCTGCAACGAAGCCGTTGCGCTGGCCGATCCGGTCGTAGCCGGAGGTGGCGACACGGTCGCCCCGACGATCTGGGTTCCCCAGCGTCTCCCCTGGAATCCCGGTGGTTTCGGCGGCGGGGCTTTGTGGGGGTATCCCGGTGGACAGGGCGTGGCCATGTCGTCGGATTTCCATGTGTGGACCTTCGCGCATGACGTGTCCGGACTGGCGCGGGTGGAGCTGATGGTGCGCGAGGATGCCGACGGTGCCAATGACCCGGCCACCCACGTCAACGAACTCTACGCCGGCGGCGCGGGTGTCGGTGCCTGGAGCGCGCTGTCCATGAATCGCCGCGTCATGCCCGTCGACGAACCCTGGCCCCTGGGCGAGATCGATTTCACCGAACTGCCCGCCTACATCGCCGACCAGTACTGGCTCGAACTGACGGGCTATGAGGATGTCCTGCTCGACTATTACGTGGAGGCCGAGGACAGTCTGGGCTTCGTCAAGCGCAGCCCCATTCAACACGTGTGGGTGGGGGCGGGCGGCACCGCCGAGCCCGATTCGGTGGCTTGGACGGTCCCCGCCGAGCCTGTCGCCGATGAGACCGTCACCGTCTGGTATGACCAGACCGGGCGCCCCCTCGATGGCATGCTGGAGATTTGGATTCACCGCGGCCACAGCGACTGGCAGGGCGTAGTCGACGAGGCCATGAGCTACAACGCGGGCGAAGACGCCTGGTGGGTGACCTTCACCGTCCCCGCAGCCGCCACCGTGCTCGACTTCGTCTTCCACGACAATGCCGGAATCTGGGACAATAACGGAGGTGCCGACTGGCACGTGCCGGTCAGCGGTGGCGGACCGATCGAATGCCCCTTCGTCATGGACGGAACGCTCGATGCCGGAGTCTGGGAGATGGAAGATTGTGGCGGTCACAGCTTGTGGGCTCGTGAACTTGACGGCTGGCTCTACGTGGCTTCCGACATCCATCTCGCCAACCCCGGCGCCGATCTGTTCCTACTGCTGCACGGTGATGGTATTGTCCCGCAATCCGCGCCCTGGGCCAAATTCGGTCAGACGATACCCTGGGATGCCTTCCTGGCCCGCGAGGGCGACACCGGTTGGCGCGGTTGGTTCGATTCGGCCGAGACTACACCCCCCGCAGGCGACTTCCGGCACGCGGACGGCACCGTACTGGAAGGCGTAGTGTGGCTGGACGACCTGTATCCCGGCGGTTGGCCGAGCGAATTGGACCTGGCCGTGGGCGTATTTGGCACTGGTGATTCCGGGGTCCTTCTCGATCAGTGTCCCGGAGGCGACGGCGATGGTAATTTGACCGGCCCGCTGGACTGGGTGCCCGTATGGGTGCCGGTCGCTGTGGAAGAGATGCCGGTGTTGCAAATGCGCCTGGCGGCTCACCCCAACCCCTTCAACCCGAGTACACGCCTGGCCTTCTCCCTGCCCAGTGCCGCCCACACGACCCTGGATATCTTCGATGCTCGCGGTCGTCGAGTCCGACGGTTGCTGGATGAACCGCGCACGGCAGGCGTCTTCACAATAACCTGGGATGGTCGTGACGACTCCGGTCGTACACAGCCAGGCGGAGTCTACATGGCCCGTTTGTCTGCAGGAGGAAGAATCGCCACGGTAAAACTCTCCCTCATAAAGTGAGGAAGTGAAAAGTCGCCGACTGTTCTCATATGCAGTTGGCGGAGGGCAGTAAGACACGGACACACGAAACCCCTTGAT
>DAOVZQ010000035.1 GCA_030635025.1 bacterium | reverse complement strand
TGCGACGACCGGATCGTTTCGACACGACGGACATCAGCGGCGACGGCCCTCCGGGATGGGACGTCGAGCTTTACGGCAACCAGGTGTTGTTGGACTTTTCAACGGTCGATGAAACCGGTCGCTATCTGTTCTCGGAAGTCCCGATGCGTTTCGGTCGAAACGTGTTCCGTGCCGTGCTCTACGGCCCCCAAGGCCAGATGCGCGAGCAAACACGGGTCATGAACGTGGGTACCGGCATGATCGCGCCGGGGAAAATCGAGTACCGTCTTTTCGGAGTTCAGAACGACCGTTTCCTCATCACCGGCGATCAGCTCCTGAACCCCGGCCCAAGCAGTGGCCGCTGGACGGGACATCTCGAAACCGGCTACGGATTGACCCGCTCGGTATCACTGAATGGGGCCTATACGAGACAGCCCGTCGAAGGCGAAGACAGAGACTACGTCAGCCTTTCGGCCAGCGGGATCCTGGGCGGCTACCATTTACAGGCGGTCGGGGCCAATGCTTTGTCCGGCGGCACCGCCGGAAGCCTTTCCCTGCGGGGTGATCTTTTCGGTCGGTCCCTGATGGCCGAGAGAAAGATCTACCGAGATTTCATCAGTGACGCCAACCCCTCGACTCAGCAACGCACCGCACAAACTCGTCTACGCGTGGGCGGAAACACTCTTTGGGGCGGGCGCAGTCTGGCCTATGATTTCATGCTGCAGAGTACGGGATATACGGAGCGCGGTATCACGCGTCAGGATCAAGCGCAATTGCGCGCCGCCACATACTGGCGCGGTCTGCAGGTCAGTTCGAAACTCGACTACCGAAACAGCACATCGTTGGCCGGTAATTATGATCAGGTGTTCCTCGATCAGCTGGCACGCGGCGTATGGGGTCCCTTGTTGCTGCGCGGTTCGATTCACACACGCTTCAAGCCCGGCACGGCAGTCGAGTCGGTTGCCGGCAGCGTCAGTTGGAACCCCCTGTACAAACTCAAACTGGGTGCACACGTAACGCATCGTTTCGACGATGATGTTCCGATGACGCTCGGCGGATCGCTGGCCCTGCTCATGGACTCTTTCAGCCTGAGCGTCAGCGGCAACATGAGCGGCGAACAACAGCCGTACATCAGCGTTTCGTTGACCACGGCCTTGACCAAGATCCCCGAAACGATGGGCATGCATGTCCAGCGACACCGCATGTCGACAGGATACGGAGCCACGGCCAGGGTCTTCCTGGATCGCAACGCCAACGGTCATTACGATGATCAGGATGATCCCCTGCCGGACGTGCGCATCACCGGAGCCGGAGCCTGGAACGACGCCATCACGGGCAGCAACGGCGTCACGTACCTGGCGGGTCTTCCTGCGCACCGCGAGCACGACCTGTCCCTTGATATTGCCACTCTTGAGGATCCCTTCCTTCTGCCGGCCGTGGAGAGCGTCAGAGCAACCGGGCATCCGGGCGGCCATGTCATCCTGGAATTCCCCGTCACCTATTCGGGTGATATCGAAGGAACCGTTTATGCCCGCACCTCGTCGGGCGATGTTCCTTTGCGTAACATCGGTCTCGAACTGGTTGATCTGTCACAGCGCAGCATCCGCCGCACGGTCAGTGAATTCGACGGGTACTATCTTTTCCAGGAAATCCCGCCAGGATGGTACGAGATTCATATCGTCCCCGAATCCCTTGAGCGTAAGCAGCTTCGCATGCCGGCCCCCGTAGCCGCCCAGATCCCACCTGAAGGCGGCGTATCCGACCGTAACGACTTCATTCTCCGCTTTGAGGAAGAACGCCGCGCATCACGCTGACCCCCTTGATTAACCATGAATTCTCAATATCGGATTAATATCATTTTATTTAGTATCGATATCACACTATACTAATAGGCATTAGATTTGCAGGTGCAGCATTCCCACGATCAACACTAGCTGAAAAGGAGCACGACTATGGTGAAACGGACACTGAGCCTGACTCTGGTCCTGGTCGTGACGGTCGCCCTCACCTGGGCTCCGCAAACCGAAGCGTACGAGTTCTACAATGCCGACGGTGGCAATGCATGCGTGCAATGCCATCCCGGATTCGACGGTTTCGGCGAAACGCTCCACGATTTCCACAACGGTTTCGTCCCCAGTTGTTCGGATTGTCATGGACAGACCGGAGACAATCCCAGGATCGACAAATGTGCGGCCTGTCACATCCCTAACCCCCTGTGGAACGCACATCGCAGCGCGCCCGTCGCTCAGATGGGAATCCGTTGCAGTACATGCCACAGCTTTGTCGCCAATGACGTGTTTAGCTGGGGTGAGACGAAGGATCTGTTCAAGTAGAGGCTTTTAGAGCATCAAGAAATGAAAACGGGCTCCGCGTAATGCGGAGCCCGTTTTTGATTTGGGTGGTGGAGCCAAGGGGGATCGAACCCCTGACCTCATGACTGCCAGTCATGCGCTCTCCCAGCTGAGCTATGGCCCCACCAGAGGCCATAATATGGGCCAACGCCTCGTGACTGTCAAATGCGTTTCAATGCCTTCACTTCCTTGACTGGGATCACCTCTCTGCTTATCATGGCCGCCCGGTGCCGGAGTGGTGGAATTGGTAGACGCGTCGGACTCAAAATCCGGTGGCCCTTGGGTCGTGTGGGTTCAAGTCCCACCTCCGGCACCATCCTGATTACACGGGCCTTCGCTTGTATGCGGAGGCCCGTTTGTTCGTAGTGTGAGTGTGTGTGACTTTCTTCTGGGGCGCTTGCCTGTACTTCCTGTACAGGCTTGCTCGGCGTTCGGGCCGCTTCGCCCTCCTGGCTTCGCGGCCCTTCCGACGCCCAGAAGAAAGTCACACACACTCACACTACGAACACGCCCCCTCCCCTTATAATGCGCTGGCCGTCTAATCCGTCTGGATAGAAAATAGCGGACTGGGTGTACGGCTCGCCCGGTATTGATGTGCCCCTGGGACGTGTGGAGTATGGAGGTCTTGTATGTGTTGGAGGGGGGACGTGTTGCCGGGGCGTCCGCAGGTCTGCGCAGCCAGGAGGGCGAAGCAGACCGAAGGCCGAGCTCACCGGTACAGGAGGTACCGGTAGAGCGTCCCCGCCAACACGTCCCCCCTCCAACACATACAAGACCGGGGCACTACCCCACACGCCACCAGGAGACATATAAAAACGAGGCGACTCAGTAGAGCCGCCCCGTCCGCATTAACTCAGCCGTCGACTACTTCTTGGCCATGAACGGATAGCGGTAGTCGTGGGGAGGATCGAAGGTCTCCTTGATCGTTCTCGGACTCGTCCAACGGATCAGGTTCAGGTAGGACCCGGCCTTGTCGTTGGTACCCGAGGCCCGGCTACCGCCGAAGGGCTGCTGCCCCACGACCGCCCCGGTCGGCTTGTCGTTGATGTAGAAGTTGCCGGCCGTCCCGGCCAGTTCCTCGCGGGCCTGCTCGATCATGGTCCGGTCCTGCGAAAAGATCGCGCCGGTCAGCGCGTAGGGTGACCCCTGATCGCAGATCCGAAGCGTCTTGAGCCAGTCCTTCTCGTCGTAGACGTAGACGGTCAGGACAGGGCCGAAGATTTCCTCGCGCATGGTCACGAAGTCGGGCGTTCCCGCCAGGATGACCGTGGGCTCGATGAAGTAGCCCTTGCTGTCGTCACAACCGCCGCCGGCGATGATCTTGGCGTCCCGCTGGAGAGCCTTCTTGGCCATGTCGATATAGCCCTTGATGCTGTCGAAGGCGTGACGGTCGATTACCGCACCCATGAAGTTGGTGTAGTCGTTGGGATCGCCCATCTTGATCGTAGCGACCTGCTCGAGCAGGGCGGGCTCGATCTCCTTCCACAGTTTCCTGGGGACGTAGGCCCGGCTGGCGGCCGAACACTTCTGTCCCTGGTATTCGAAGGAGCCACGGATCATGGCGGTCACCAGGGCCTGGGGATCGGCCGACTCGTGGGCGAAGATGAAATCCTTGCCGCCGGTCTCCCCCACGATTCGCGGATAGCGACCATAGGTTCCCAGGTTCTGGGCGATGGTGGCCCACATGCCGTTGAACACGGCGGTGCTGCCGGTGAAATGCACTCCGGCCAGGTCGGGATGCGCCAGAACCGGGTCGCCCACCTTGCCGCCGCTGCCGGGGATCATGTTGATCACGCCGTCGGGCAGGCCGGCTTCCTTGAAGAGCTCCATCAGGTAGTACGCCGAGTAGACCGCGCTCGAGGCGGGCTTCCACAGGACCGTGTTGCCCATCAGGGCGGGCGCGGTCGGCAGGTTGCCGGCAATACTGGTGAAGTTGAAGGGCGTCACCGCGAAGACGAAACCGTCCAGCGGGCGCTGCTCGAGCATGTTCCACATGCCGGGCGACGACTCGGGCTGCTCGCTCATGATGTCGTAGTAGTAGGAGACGTTGTAACGCCAGAAGTCGATGAGTTCGCAGGCGGCGTCGATTTCGGCCTGCATACAGGTCTTCGACTGGCCGAGCATGGTCGCTGCATTGAGTGTGGCGCGCCAGCGGCCTGCCAACAGGTCGGCGGCTTTCAGGAAGATGGCGGCGCGAGCCTCCCAGGGCATGGACGCCCATTTTTTGCTGGCCTTACGGGCCGCGCTGGCGGCGGCCTTCACTTCCTTGGCGCCGGCCTTGTGGTAGGTTCCAAGAAGATGCTTATGATCGTGGGGCACGCGGCATTCGCCGAGATTGCCGGTCCGGACTTCCTTGCCATCGATGATGATGGGGATATCGACGGTCTGCGCGGAAAGCTCCTTCACCTTGGCCTTCAACTCGGCGCGCTCGGGCGATCCCGGCAGGTATCCGAGGACGGGCTCATTCATGGGCACCGGGGGAATGGGCATCATATTGGACATGGCTATCCTCCTGGGGACCGGCGTACCGGTATCGAGTGACTAAATCGGTCGTTACGGCCGATCGTCGGCCGCGGTTCGTCCGTACGGACGCTCAAGCCGAACAATGGACAACCGGACCTCGCTTGGCAACCAGATTCCAATGTTTGATACCTCGCCACAGCCCCCATATGCTGCTAGATTGCTGGGGTCAACATCCGAAAATCCAAGAGGAGCGATACCGATGTCACCAGCCGGAAATCTCGTCACGGTCGAGTCCCATATCCTTGATCTGCAGCGCATGCACCCCAGCGCGAGCGGGGATTTCACCAGCCTTCTGAACGACATCGCCTTTGCGGCCAAAATCATCTCACGTGAAGTGGGCCGCGCGGGTCTGGTGGAGGATATCCTCGGCTCCACGGGCGAAGAAAACATCCAGGGCGAAATCGTCCAACGGCTGGACGAGTACGCCAACCGGATCATGCTGAGCTGCCTTGGACGACGGGGCCAATGCTGCATGCTGGCCTCCGAAGAGTTGGAAAAGCCCGTCCTGCGGGAGGTCGGCAGCGGCAGCGGCAGCTACGTGGTGGTCTTCGATCCTCTGGATGGATCGAGCAACATCGACGCCAACGTCAGTATCGGTACCATCTTCTCCATCTATCGTCGGCGCACGATTAATGGCCCCGCACAGGACGAGGATCTCCTGCAGCCGGGATCCAAGCTGCTCGCAGCCGGGTACGTCATCTACGGATCGTCGACCATGTTCGTCTACACGACAGGCCACGGCGCCCACGGTTTCACCCTTGATCCGGGCATCGGCGAATTTCTGCTGAGCCACGAGAACCTCAGCATTCCCTTCGCCGGTGATATCTATTCGGTCAACGAGGGAAACGAGCCCAAGTGGGATTCGAGGGTAAGAGAGATCGTGCGCCGTCTCAAATATGGCCGCGACGACGAAACCGACGGCATGTCTGCCCGCTACATCGGCTCGCTGGTCGCCGATTTCCACCGCAACATGCTCTACGGAGGGGTCTTCCTTTACCCCGCCCACACCGGCAGCCCGGACGGCAAGCTGCGGTTACTCTATGAGGCCGCACCCTTGGCAATGATCGCTGAACAGGCCGGCGGCTACGGCAGCAACGGGCATAGTCCCATCCTGGATATCCAACCCGATAGCCTCCATCAGCGGGTGCCCCTCTACATAGGCAGCCGTGAGACGGTCCTGTGGATCGAAAAAATGATGGCCGACTCCACATTGGGAGCCGGCCTCTGAGACACGATGCTTCGTGGGGGTGTTGTCAGCGACCCTCGATCTGAAGACCCTTCGTCTCGGTCACCAGAGCCAAAGCCATGTTCTTGCACCGCGGTCGATGGGGCGTGCCGGCGGGGATGAGCATGCCCTCCCCCTGCTTCACCGTCACCGTCTGATCGTTCATTTCTATATCGATCATTCCCTCGATGATATAGATGAACTCGTCGGCCGAATGGCTGTGCGGGATATAGTCGCCGCTGTATCGCACTATGAAGACATGATAGGCCCCGTCCAGTTCCGTGATCTCCACGGGGCGGAAAGGCTGTGTCAAATCACGCGCCATCTTCAGGATTGGGATCTTGGACATCTTGCCTCCATTGAGTCCTGCGTCGCGTACGGAGCCGAAGCCCCTTTCGTGAGTCGAGTCAGTCTCCCGACAGTTCCGCGGCGGCCAGGGCTGCCTGTTCGGAATCGGGGTAATCGGTTTGCAGCCTCGTAAACAGGTCCTGCGCCTGGGCATCGGTGCCCTGAGCCTGTGCTGCATAAACCGCCTTGAGCAGGGCGTCGGGGCGACGATCGGCATCGTGCGGTCCGTCGATGACGACCTGCAGATGGGCCAAGGCCGAATCGTAATCACCGTTGGCGTACGCCATCTCACCCAACCAGTATCTCGCATCGTCGGCGAGCTCGGAGCGGCCGTAGCGGTCCAGGAAATCGTCGAAGCCTTCCGCTGCGGCGCCCGCATTGCCCCGATCGCGGTCGAGCATGGCGGCGTTGAACAGGGCGCGCCCCTCTTCGGGCAAGGCGTCGAGGTCATTTGCCGTATCACCGACGGTCTTGAACTCACCGAGCGTCGGCAGGCCCAGGCGGGTGGCCAGCAGATCGACACGGGCCGACAGGTTGCGCATGAATTCGTTGTTGTCGTCAAGCTTGCGATCGATCCGATCCAACTTGCCCAAAAGCTGGGAGATCTTGACCTGGAGGATCGCCGTCGATTCCACGCCGGTGCCCTGGTCGGAACGCAGCAGGGAATTGACGCTTTCCACCTCCTGCAGGATCACGCGTTGCTCGTCGCGAACCTGCTGGATCTCAACGCGATTGCGCTCGACGGCGGATTCGATGTGTTCGAACTGGGGCGTGCAGCCCGCTGCCAGCAAAAGAGCCGGCAGCAGGCTGAGCAGCTTACGGTGACGTCCGGCCATGTTCGGCTCCTACGGGCGTGCGAAATGTCCGCGGCGATTCAGCGCCCAGGCACTCTCGTTGCTGCCGCTGGCGAAGGCCCGCTCCTCACCATAAGAGGTGATCCGCAGCTGACTCGAGGGGATGCCCAGGGACACCAGAAAGTCGCGCACGGCGATGGCGCGTTTCTCGCCCAGCGCCAGGTTGTACTCTACGGTGCCGCGCTCGTCGCAGTGGCCTTCGACGACATAGGTGATGTCGCCGTGCTGGCGCATGATGCCGGCGGCCGCGCTCAGAGTGGCCATGGCTTCGTCCGACAGGGTGTACTCGTCGAAGGCGAAGAACACGTCTTCGATGCCGTACTCCTGGGGTGCCATGCTGGCGTAGTCGATGGGCTCGGGCTCGTCGGCGACCGTGTCGACTTCTTCGGCGACCGGTTCGGGATCGATAGGTGTCGTGTCGACGGGTGTGGGATCGTCGACGACGGGGGCCTGATCGCTTCCGCCGCAACCGACGACGAGAAACAAGGCGGCCAACATGATGCTCACCATCATTAATGTCCGGTTCATGATGACGAGGCTCCTTTCGTGGAAAGCTGCATGATCGTTTCAGTTACCTACTCGTTACAATGACCTGCGGAATCTAACACGTGGACTCACGGAGACCAATCAGGAGTTTTATCCGACTCGTCCCCGAAGGTCAACTGGCGACTGGTCCCGTCGCGCACATCCATCACGTAAAGCTTGAAGACCCCCGTGCGATCGGACGCGAATACGATGTGCCGTCCGTCGGGCGCCCAGCTCGGATCCTCGCAGTTTCGCCAGGAGCTGTCTGTCAGGAAACGCCGGTTCTCCCCTCGCGCCTCGATCAGCACGATCTGCGTGATGTTGTTCTCGCGGCAGGCGTAGATGATCTGCTCGCCGTTGGGCGACCAGTCGGCCGCGTCGTTGTAGCGTCCTTCGAACGAGAGTCGTCTTCGCCCGGAGCCGTCCGCGTCCATGATATATAGCTGGGGCGTGCCCGTTCTGTCACTCGTAAAGACCACGTCACGACCCGTGGGCGACCATGACGGCGAGATCTCGATGGCGGGCGAAACCGTCAAGCGACGAATGACCGTGCCGTCGAGCTTCAGGCGATAGATCTCGTGCTGCCCCACCTTCGACAGGGAAACCAGCAGCTCTTCGCCGCCGGGATGCCAGGCCGGAGCCAGGTTCGAGCCCACCGTCTCGTTGACGAGGCCGACCTTCCCCGTCCGTGTGTGCAGCATGTAGATGCCCTGTTGTCCTTCACGATAGGACATGAATGCGACGTCGTCCTTGTCGGGCGACCACGAGGGAAAAAGATTGAAGGTTCGGTTGGCCGTCAGGCGCAGCAGGTTCTCGCCATCGTAGTCGAGACAGTAGATGTCCCGGCGCTCTCCGTCGCCGCGGGCGAAGACCACCTGCGTCAGGCTGATCCCCGGTTCGTTGTTCAGGAACAGGTGCAGCTCATTGACGAAATGATGGGCCGTGGCGCGTAGGCGATCCCAAGTGGGCCGATACCGTTTGCTGAGCAGCAATTGCCGCCCCGGGTAGGCCACGAGCTTCAGGGTCAGCAGGGGCGCGCGTTCCTGAGGAGTAACGCCCGTCCCGGCGAGTCTGCCTTCCAGCAAACCCTCGATCGCGTACTGGATCCGAGTGGTGTCGCTGATGTCTTCGGCCGACAGGGCTCGGAAGAACCCGCTGTAGTCGAGATCCACGCGGATGACCGATTCGATCAGCCAGGCCGCTTCCTGGGCTTCGGTCCCGCCAGAGACAACATCGAGAGGCTGGACCAACATGTCGATACGATCGAAGGCCACACGTGAGGTGCCGATGCTGATCTCGGGATCCCCGGCCAAAGCGTTCACGGCAAAGAGTGTCAAGCAAAGGAAGAGCAGCTTCCAGACGATACGGCTCATGATGTCAATTCCCGGCGGTGAGGGTAAAAGTGTAGGTCACGCCCAAGGCGTTGTCGGCCAACCCGCGCGGCAGGGGCATGAGAGTCCCCACCGTTTTGACCGCCTTGAGCGACTCGCGGTCCATCAAGGGCACACCCGAAGACCGGACTATTGTTTCCCGGGTGATCAGCCCGTTCTGCTCCACATGGAAGTGGACCTGACAGATCCGCGTCGACTGGCGGCGGAAACCCAGTTGTTTGGGATGCCAGTTGCGGGCGATCCTTTGCTCCAGAAGATCTATGTAGTACTTGAAGCGCGGATGCACGACGACGTCCGTCCCAACGATCGGCTGAACGGCTGGCTCGGTCGTCTGTGCCGGGTCTTCGGTCACGGTCTCGGGAGCGGGCTCCGGCTTCGCGGGTTTGGTCTCTTCTACCTTTTGCTCAACGACCGTCTCGGGCTCAGGCTTCTCCGGTACGACCGCGGGCTTGTCCTGCGGTTTTTCCTGGACCACGGGTTCAGGTTCGGGCTCTACGACCGGCGCCGCCTCTTCGATGACGGGCTCCGGTTCGTGAACCTCGGGACGAGGTTGCGGCAGCGACGTCAAGCGAACCGAGATGGTGTTCTGCCGCGGGATAACCTGTCGCGTCACATGGGAGCCGAACCAGATGATCAGGGTCAGGGCCAGGAAATGAAAAAACAGCGAGACCGGAAACGCGCGTGTCACGGCCGGTCCGCCTGGCCAAGCTCCGGGTCCGCGACCAGGCTCAGGTTGGAAAAACCAAGTCGCTCGATGGCCGCCATCACCTGCAGGACAAATCCGTAGGGGACTTCCTCGTCGGCCCGCAGGTACACCGGCATTTCATCCTTCCTGTCCAGGAAGGGTGTCAGACGATCAGTCAGACCGCTGATATCCACGGAGTCCTCGTCGAAAAAGATCTCGCGCGCCTTGGTGATGGTGACGATCGGTCCCTCCTCCACCACGATTTGCCGGGTTTCGGTCTGGGGCAGGTTGACCTCGACGCCGCCCTGGATATAGGGCGCGGTCAACATGAAGATGATCAACAGGCAAAGGGTTACATCCACCAGCGACGTGATGTTTATCTCCGACAGGCTGCGGTAGTGCGACCGCCTGGTCATCGGATCCGTTCCTTCTCATGCGTATCGGGCCGCCGCGGTGGGCGATCCCGGCCGGAATTGCGACCGGCGCTTGGGGCGCACTCTTCGAGAAGCGTCCGCAGACGCTCCATCTCATTGCCGATCAGATCGATCTTGCGCACGAACATATTGTAGAACACGACGGCGGGAATGGCCGCCGACAGGCCGGCGATGGTCGTGATTAGGGCTTCGGCGATGCCCGGCGCCACGACGGTCAGGTTCGCGCTGCGCATAGCCGACATATCCCAAAAGGCCTGCATGATCCCCCACACCGTCCCCATCAAGCC
>DAOVZQ010000033.1 GCA_030635025.1 bacterium | reverse complement strand
CGGGCAAGCCCATCCAGCCTACGTACACACGCCTCGACGGAGCCTACGACCTGCCGGGTCTGGCCATCGGCAAGGCCGTCACGGTTCTCTACGACAACAAGCCCTGGCACGGCGCTCACGCCCATGTCTTCACGCCGATCGATCATCCCGACGGCTTCAATACCTACTCCCTGCGGGTCGCCCCGGCCAACGAACCGTTCTTCACCGAAGCCGGCTACCTGCCCTCCGGCTACCACTGGCAATGGGGACCGCCCGCTCATGGCCCAGGCGACGGCTTCTCTCCCGGAGCCTGTTGGGCCGTCGGCTTGTCCGACGACTACTCGAACAACGCCCTCTCATACCTGACCTCGTCCGTCTATTTCTTCCCCGACACGGACCTGCTGCAGTTGAGCTTTCACTATTGGTGCTCGATGGAGTCGAGCTACGACGGTGTGAACCTGGAACTGAAGGTTGACGGGATCTGGACGCCGGTCGAGCCCCTGACCGGCTATACACACGCCAGCGTGGCCGCCCTGAGCGCCCGTCCGGGCTGGTCGGGTGAGATCGAGGACTGGCGTGGCGCCGTCTTCGACTTTTCCGAATTCAACACGGACGCGATTCAATTCCGATTTATATTCCGCTCCGACCATGCCGTGCGGCGGATTGGTTTTTTCGTGGACGACATCACGTTCAAAACCGACGTGCACACCGTTGGTGTGGAGATGACGCCGCAGAACGACGCACCCTTGCGGGCCGAACTGCTCGCCTATCCCAACCCCTTCAATCCCCGCACCCGCATCGCCTGGCACGCTACCCGGCCGGGGCCGATCGCACTGCGCATCTACGACACGCGCGGCCGTCTGGTGCGCACTCTGCAGGAACGCGACAACCGCGCCCTGGAAGGCGTCGTCACCTGGCAGGGCGACGACGACGCGGGCCGAGTCCAGCCGAGCGGCGTCTATCTGGTCAGGATGCGCGACGCCGGCGGCGCCGTCGCATCGCAACGCATTACACTGATGAAATAGCGAATCAGTACGCTACGCCAACGGCACGACACAGGAACTCCATGAACGGCGTCCCTTTGCGAAAGAGCGTCGCCAGCGAGCGCGCGAAATCCGGGGCGAGCAGATCGTCCGGGCTCAACTCGGCGATGGCCGTGAAGTCCTTGTACTTGAGATCCTCGACCAACGGATGGTCTTGCGGATAACCACGCGGGGCGCGCTTGAGTTTATCGCCCGTCACGGTCCAGGCCCGGGTGAAAGCCTTGCCCGAGCTCGCCTTGCGCCACCCGTCGGGGTCGGCGATGATGGCATCGCGGATGGACTTGAGCGTGGGACCGTCTGGACGCCAGATCCCGATGCCGGCGAAGGGCTTGTACAGATCCACATGAAGATAGAAGCCCGGACAGTGAACCGACTTTCCCTCCGCGTGTCGGAAATGTATCCCCACGTGGGTCTTGTAGGGCGTCTTGTCCTTGCTGAAGCGGGTATCGCGATAAATGCGGAAAAGCGAGCCGCCGACCGCCCGGGCGTCGGCCCGAAAATTGGGACTGATCCTAGTCAGTCGTGGGGCAAAATCAGCGATGAAACCGAGAGCGGGATCTTTGATACACTCTTCATATCGTGATTTATTGGATTGGAACCATTCCCGTCGGTTGTTACGCTCGAGATCGGTAAGAAAGGCGAACATCTCCGGAGGCAGGCTGTTGTACGCAGGCATTATCAATCTCCTATCGAGTGGGCCAGCACCCAGGGAAGGATATTTGCGTCCGAACCGCAAGCCCGGATCCGGGCGCCGCCGCGTTTACGCCGTCACGACCGGCCTGTTGATTCTGCTCATAGCCGCCACGGGTTCGGCCCGCACCTGGCGCGTCCCCCAGGATCAGCCCAGTATCGAAGCCGGACTGGCCGCCGCCGTCGCCGGCGACACGGTGCTGGTGGCTTGCGGCAATTATGCGGAGACCAACCTGGTGATGACCGACGGCGTCGTCCTGCGCAGCGAGACCGGCCTGGCCGACTGTGCGACGATCAACGCGGGATGGCTGGGGCGCGGGCTGATCTGCGACAACCTGGGCCCGGGCACATCCATCGAAGGGTTCACTTTCGCAAACGGCGTCGATGCGGCGGCCGGCGGCGTCTTCTGTAATCACTCCACCGTGACCTTCCGCGACTGCGCCTTCATCCACAACTACGCGGGACAGGACGGGGCGGGCTTCTACTGCAACGAATCGGAGCCCCTGCTGGAGAGATGCCTCTTCGCCGACAACGTCGCCGACGCCGGGAGCGGTGGAGGGTTTTGCAGCCGTCTCGCCGATCCGATCCTGAAGTCCTGCATCTTCAGGAACAACCGCGCCGGAGGTTGGGGCGGAGGGTTCTATACCTCGGGTGCGGACAACGCGCCCCGGCTGGAAAAGTGTGTATTCGAAGACAATACGGCCACAATGGGCGGGGCCGTCGCCATCAAGGGTACGCTCTCCGAAATGATCGACTGTGAGCTTCTGGACAATCATGCCGACGATTCCGGCGGAGGACTCTACCTTGATTTCGCCGCGAACGTCGTGGTGGGTGAAACCCGTTTCGCCGGCAATTCGGCCCTCACGGGCAAGGCCGGTCTGGTGACGGGCAGCAGCAGCATCGTCCTGCGCTGCTGCGATCTTGACCACACGACCATGGGCGGCACCGGCGACATCACCTACGACGACACCGATTGCGGCGCAGGCAACACGGCGAGCACGTGGGGTGCCGTCAAGATCCTGTATCGGTGAGAATCAGTTCAGACGCTTGAACTCGTAGGTCGACATGGGCTGATATCCCTCGCCCGACCAGTCGATCTCGAACGTGCCCGTGAAACCATCCCCATCGCCGCGCACGTAGGTCAGTCGTGTGCGCATGCCCGGCGGTCCGCCTTCCACCTCGGTACTCTCGATGATCACCTTCGCCCCATCCAAAGTCACCGTCGACGACTGGACGAACCCCTCCACGAAGAAGGCCTTGGCCCGCAACTCGTCGCCGATCACATAGAAGACGTTCATGTCCTGATGCGTCTCGTACTCGGTGGACGGCTCGGCCGGCGGAAACATGGCCACCGTCCGCTCGACCAGATAGTGCCCCGCCTGCTCGAAGCGGAATTCCTTGTGATTGACGTTGGACTTCTCACCCATGATCGAATAGCCCTGCCACTCCCCTTCGAGCCAGGCAATGGAGGCCAGATCATCGGCGCAAGCCGCCATCGGCAAAGCAATCAAGGCGATGACAAACAGTAAACGCATAACGACTCCCGGTTGGTGTACGGAGTCGATCATGTCAATACCCGGCACTTTGGGCAAGGTGTGAAACACGTCCAGGTATTGGTTTCCCATGATTTGAACGTGTGGGGGTATCTGCCGGGGCGTCTGAAGGGGTGCGAAGCCAGGAGGGCGAAGCACCCCGAAAGCCGAACAAGCCTGTCACAGGAAGTGACAGGCGCGTGCCCCCGGCAGATGCCTCTACACGTTCAAATCATGCGGACAAACCAATTCCTGGACCGTCGCTTCACCCCTGCGAACCAAATCGCCAACGGAATCATGACGACCAGCAACCCAACCAGCCCCACGAACGAGGCCAGCACCTCTCCCTCGCGATAATAGACCCCGAACCGACGCGTAAAGATGGCCAGCAGAGGAATATGCACGGCGTAGAAAAACATGGGCACCCGGCCGACGATGGCCAACGGCCTCAGCACATTCAAGTGCAGGCCGATGCGGCAAAAGACACCGACCAGGAAGATCACCGAGCCGGAGAACCAGAGTTGGTGGGCCAGACTGGGCGGATACTTCTGCACCAGGCAAAAGGCCCAGCTCAGGAATTCGCCGTGGGGGAAGATGTTGCCGTAGTCGCCGCCCCACCAGCGCACGCCCCAGGCGGCGAGCACCAGCAACGCTCCGACGGTCATGGTGCGATTGGCGCGGGTCGAGGCGTCGCGCCAGGCTTCGAACCAGAAATGGGCCATGACGCTGCCCACCACCGCCAGGGCGAACCAGGGAATGATCGGGTACTTGTTGTAATCGCCGGCATCGACGAAGAGTTGCATGGGGATGTGGGTCCACGAGCCGTGATCATAGGGTATCCGCAGCAGCAACGGATGGACCAGGAAGAGTACGGCCGCCGTCGCGAGGCGCCATTGCCAACGCCAACGCACCATAAGAATCAGCAACAGCATCGAGGCGCCGATGGTGGCTATGATGCCGAAATGGTCCAGGCGCAGGCGTTGAAAACCACTCCAACTGGCGTTGACCCACACGATCTGCACGGCGATCAGGAAGAGGCCGCGCTGGACGAAATCCCAGCGGGCTTTAGCATCGGAAACGCCGTTGCGGATGCGTCGCCAGTAGGCGAAATAGACCATCGCCCCGTTCATCATCAGGAAGCCCGGCGCGCAGAGGTAGCCCATGTAGCGCAGCCAGAACTGACCGGTGGTGCCGAAGAACGGATCGAGCGGGTCGAGGCTCAACCATACTGAGTTGAAGTAATAATTGCAGTGACCGAGCGCCATCATGACGCCGATGAGCCCACGAAACTGGTCGATGAATTCGAAACGCCTCTTCTCAGCCAACCGACGCCCCCGATCAGTTCTGGTTGCGGACCACGCGGAAGCCCACGAAGTCGTCGGCCGAGGTCGGATAGAACGTGCCGCGGGCCGCGCTGCGGCAATCGCGGGCGTAGTAGTGCCAGCTACCGCCGCGCACAACGCGCTGCTCGCCCGTGACGGGGCCTTCGGGATCCAGGACGGGACCTGTGGGATAGGCTGCGTACCAGTCCCAGCACCATTCGCGTACGTTGCCCGGCATGTCGTAGAGGCCGTCGGCGTTGGCGGTCTTCTGTTCCACGGCCTGCGGACCCGCAACGACGTTGCCGCAGTACCACCCTACGACGTCCAGGGTTGCGTCCACGCCGCACGTTGTTTCGGTCAACTCGCCGTTGTACAGACCGCTCGCCGATCCGGCTCGACACAGGTACTCCCATTGGGCTTCTGTGGGTAGGCGCCAGCCATCGGCGTCGCGGTCCCAGGATACGTTGGGGCCATCCACCGTATAGGCTCTGATGTAGCCGTCGGCGTCCGAGAGTGCGTTGCAGTAGTCGATGGCGTCGTACCAGGTGACGTTGTGCACCGGCAGATCGGCTCCGACGAAGGTCGACGGATTGCCGGGCATCAGGAGAGTCCACTCGGACTGTTTGACCTCGTGAGCCGCGGCGATCACGCCGCGCGAAAAGGCCACTTCGACGAGGGATTCGTCGTAGCGCCGGCCGATTTCACCGTTCGGACTGCCCATCACGAAGGCAACGGCGCCGACGGCCGGGCCGGGCGTGGGATCGGTCGCGGCCACACCGCCCTGGCCATCGTCGAAAACGAAGCGGTAGGTGTGGGATCCCGCGGACAAAGCGGTCGTCAAACGATAGAGCGAGCCGGAAGCCGGCTCTCCCTCTACGTAGGGCATGCTCACGGCCGCGCCGTCGATCTCCAGGTCGTGAACGACGGGCTCGTCGCCCTCGGCATCGAGGAAGGTCACCTCGAAGGTGAAGTCCGTATCCATTTCGCCGAAGTTCGGCGCGTGGGAGGCGTTGCTCAGGAAAGTGCCGGACGGCGTGACCACCGCCGTATTATTGGACAGGGGCGACACGTGCGACTCGGCGTCGCGGACCTTCATGCAGAAGTGCCAGGTCGTTTCCTGCGTCAGGCCGCTCACGTCGGCGGACTGTTCGACGCCGGCCGCCGCGGGGACGGGCAGGTCGGCAACGACCGACGCGGCTTCCCAGTCGGCTTCGTCCAGGATGGGCGTCTGGGCATAGCGTAGCTCGTAGGCGTCGGCCACGCCGTAGTAGCCGTCGTTGCCGGTGGCTTGCCAGGTCATGCGGACGGAAGTGGACGTCACCGGCACACCGGCCAGAGTGGTGATGGCGGCGGGTGCGCTCGTATCTTCGGACAGGTCGGGTCCGGCCAGAACGAGCAACCCCCTCTCCCGGTCGGCCACCAGGACATGTCCCGAAGGAGCGACGCACAGGTCCGAAGCGTATCCGGTCTCAACGGTGCCCGCGTAGACGGGGCTTTCGGGATCACGCACGTCCACAACGTGTACGCCTCCGTCCGCCGCGCAGAGCAGGGCGTACCCGCGGGCGACCACGACCGACCGGCTGTAGGCGGTCAGATCGATCTGGCCCACCTTGACCGGTGTCGCGCCGCCGTCGATCCGGAAGACGGCCAGACCTTCGGTTCCGTCGGCCACGTAGGCGTAGTCACCATCCACGGCCACATCCAGGGCGTTGCCCGGCGTATCGGCCCAGCTCACCAGTTGCACGGCGCCCAGGATACGTTCGCGCACGTCGAGAACCGCCAGGCCCATCTGGTCATCGGCCACATAGGCGTAACCGCCCTGGACCGCGATACCCATGGCGTAGCCGTTGGTGCCGGCGAAGACGCCGTGATACTCGAGCACGCCCGGAAATTCCGGCGTCGACTCGAAGATGCGTACGCCTTTCCAGCTCTCGGCCAGATAGACCACGAAGGGCTCGTCCGGATCGTCGGGCTCCTGCACGAAGATACGGTTGCCGTCGACGGCCGTGGTGCCCTGGTCGAAGGAGGTTACGGCGTCGGGGTCGGACACGTCGTAGGTCGTGATGCCCTCGGTTCCCTCCACGACCAGCGCGATGTCCAGCAACGTCTGGGTCGCGAACGTGCGTATGACATCCACGTTCTCGGCGTATTTTGTCGTGTTGATGGTGTCGATCAGCAGCGGTTCGCCCGGATCGGAAATGTCCACTACGTGCAGACCCGCCTGGCCGCCGGCCACATAGGCGTACTGGCCGATGACGGCCACACCTTCGTTGTCGCTGGGCAAGGATACGCCGGCGACAACGTGAAACGGTGATTCGGGGGCCTCGTACAGATCCGCCGCGCCGCAACCGGACAGCAGGGCCGCCACGGCTGCGAACAGGAGAAGTGAGAGTGCGCGCTTCGTCATTCCGGCTCCTTACAACTTGTATGTCAGGCCGATCCAGTACCGGCGCTGGTTGTAGTCCTTGTCCTCGGCGATGTCTCCCTTCCAGGGGGATTCCACCGTCCGTTCCGTATACTTGACCCCCATCGCCATCGACAGGGTCTTGTTGATCTTGCGGGTGAACACCATTTGCGCGGCATAGACCATATCCTTACGGCCCACGTGGTAAGGATCGTCGACGAGTTCCTTTGTCGACGTGAACCAGTAGATTTGGTGCTGACCGCGCAGGGACACCTTGTCGAAGTACTTTTTGGCCCACTTGGGCTTCCAGGCGATATCGATCTGGTAGAGATCGCGCTTGTAGGAGGGATCGGAATCGTCACTGGTCGCGATCGTCTCCCCCGCCTCGTTGGCGCCGCGGGCGGGTGCGTCGCTGAAGCCGTAGTCCAAGGTCAGACGCCAGGACTTGTGCACGTCCCAGTACACGGTGCCGCGCAGTCCCAGATCCTTGATGTCGTTCTCCATGAACTCCTGATTGTAATATCGCAACGACCGGTTCAGATGCAGCTTCACACTCATGTTCTTGCGCACCTTCTGCCTGAAGATCAGGTTGAAGACGTTGCGCGAATACCGGAATTCGCCCCACTCGAGGGGATCGCTGGGCGGCTGCAGGGGCGTGCGGTAGGACAGCTCACGGATGTATTGTTGGGGCGCATAGTTATACCAGAATTCCAGGCTGCGGCCCTTGGGCATGTATTGCCGGATGTAATAATCGAAGCCCATATTCGATTTGACGTTGCCCTGGACGTACTGCCAGCGCTTGAACTTGAAACGGAAGCGCGTATTACCCCAGGAGATCAGCTTGCGCTGGGCGTAAACATCGAAGCTCGGTGCGAAGATGTGCGTATCCTGGCGGTCGATCTGGAACTTGTACGGATACGTTCCGGCGCTAAAGTCGTCCAGGTAGTCGTCCGAATAGCGCAGGAAATTATCATCGTAGATGGTCTCCAGGCCGACGGTCACGCTGGTCTTCCACTTGGGCTTCTTCTTCTTGCTCGATTTTTTGGCGGTCGTCGCCCCGGCCTCGCTCGCGGACGCGTTACAGGCCGGCAACGCCGCCAGTAGAATCGTCGCGATCAGCAGCCCTCCGATCAGGCGTCCCTTATCTCCGAATACACGCATATATCTCCTACCTGACGTCCTTCTTGGGTATGCGAATCTTGGCGGTCACACAGCAGCCCTGTGGACGAACGCAGCGGATTTCGACCCGGTGACGACCCTTGCCGAGCGGCAATCGCAGGGTCCGTCTCTCTCCGGGCAACACGCCCGGCCGGTCGGAGTAGACGGCGGCGTCAAGCTTCTGTGCGTCGTAATGGAAGGTTCTCCAGGGAGCGCCGTCGACGACAACGTCGAGTGTATAGGGCTGGGTGCCGTTCATCGTGTGATCGAAATCGAGCCGGGTCCACACGGTCAGGGTCGTGGGGCCGGTCACCTCGCAGATCAGCGGCTGCTTCGGCGAGAAAGCGTAATAGGTCGACCTCGATCCGCTGTCGAACTGCAATTGTGTCACGCCGACATAGCGCTCGGGCGCGTAGGTCACCAGGTCCTCGCGCTGCCGCTTGGACTCGCGGAAAAAGCGGGCAGCCACACCATCCTTGGTCGCCGCATCGGCGGTGATTTCCAGTTCGTGCCAACCCGCGGGTACGGTCACGTAGGCCCTGTGCAGACCGCCTGTGTGGGTATCCGCATCGTTGCAGCGGGTCACGTCATCACGGGGCGATCCCCGGAACGCCTTGCTCAGCACGGCCTCCCCGTCCATGGATACGTGCAGCGTGAACGATCGCCGGCCGGTCTGGTCGGTTCCAAAGAGTTGGCGCGTGAGGATCTTCATGCGGCGCGGCCCCCGGAGCCGGACCACGACCGGGTCTTCGCCGTCGAGACGCTTGTAGGTCAGGTACTCGCCGTCCACCGACACACAGACCTCGCCGTTGTCGGCGGTGGTCACCAGGGTTCGCCAGCGGGCGGCGACGGCGTCCGTCGAGCCGCTCAGGAGTATTGCAATGAAGGTCGCGGCGAAGAGGCTGCCCGCGATCAGGCGTCCCCGTATCATGTCACACCTCCGGATCGTCTGCCGAATCCGAACGGCGGACGAAACTTTCGCCTGACTTCGGGCGCCAGCACCAGGGCGCAGAGTCCGGCATAGACCACGAAAAAGACTGCCGCCAACGACAACCGATAGCTGTCGCGCACGAAGATCTCACCCTCGCCGGGCATAGCCAGGTAGTCGGGGACGATGGGTATGCCGTTTTCCCGGGCAAGGTTGACGATGTCCAGCAGGTGGATCACCGGGACGCCCTTGTCGGCCATCAGGACCATGCTTCCCTTGCGTGGCCAGTTCTCCGCATTGAGAGTCATCGACAGACCGCGCGGAATGAGGATCTTGTTCTGGCTGCTGCCCAGACTCGCCACGCCGCCGCCCACGTTCACGTAGCAGCGGCAGGGACGTCCGCGCAGACGCTCCTCGAAGAGCGACATGCGACCGGTGATGGCATCCTCGATGTGCTCCGAGGCCAGCAGCGGAATGCCGTTGCGTTCGATGGCCTCCTCGATCAGGCGACGGCCGTCGGGACTCAGCCCCCGGCCCATGTCGTCACCGCCGCCAAGGGACGCCGCGCTCGAACGCACGTGGAAGATTCGCTCCTCCGCGAAGAGCGCCTCCATGTCCAGCCAGGTAAAGGACGGATCGTTGGCGCCCCACATGGACGCGCCCACCGACGTGACGACCACCGGTGAGAGCTCCATGGCTTCGAGGGCCGCGTACACGGCGATGTTCAGGCCGGGAAAAGACCCGGACACGGCTATGGCCACCGGGTCGCCGGCTTTCAGCCCGGCGCGACGGAACATGTCCACCATCACCGCCGCCCAGTTGGGATTGAGGCTGGTGAGCTTGGATTCCAGGTCGCCACGCGCGTTGGTGATGCGGCTGAACTCGGGACCGATCAGACCCGTACCGGCCGGATCGTTAACCAGATCCACGGTCGCGCCTTCCATGAGCCTGTGCCGCCGCACGGCCTGGTAGGCCTCGTAGGCTTTTTCGGATGCGGCGTACTTAAGGTCGTAGTCGCGCTGCTTGACGGGCGTACGCGTCCACTCGAGCACGAACTGCAGCAGCAGTGCGAGCACCGCGAGTCCGCCCAGGATCAGGGGGCGGCGGTTAACCGATAGCCAGGTCGACAAGCCGTCCTCCATGGGCCAGAACCAGCGCGAGCCGGACCAGGAATGCCGCCATGATCATCGTGCTCACCGTCTCGACCACGCCCTGTCTATGCATCCAGTAGGCGATCAGGCCGGGAATGATGTAGCCGATGGACTGCACGATCGAGACATCGAGTCCCGTATCGAGCATGGCATTGAATACGAGTACGTAGCGCGTCAGATAACCGAAGACGAAACCGATCAGCACACTGAAGACCAGGGTGCGGCGGCCGTAGAGCAGGATGAACCGGCTCAGGATCTGCACGGTGGCGTAGGTGAACATGGCCGCGACGATGGTGCCGGCCACACGCAACGGCTCATCCAGGTGCAGGGCGATATAGCCGGGCACGATCAGGCCGCCCGCGGCCACGCCCAGCAGCTCCGAGAAGATCAGACTGACGACCAGCCCCAGCCCGATGGCCTGGATGATCATGCGTCCGCCTCCTCTCTCATGAGATCGAGCAGGGCCATGCCTG
>DAOVZQ010000424.1 GCA_030635025.1 bacterium | reverse complement strand
TTGACATGACAATTCCGGTCGTTTCCAAAATCATGGGCATCGTGGCGGGTCTGACGCTGGTATTCGCCGTAGTGACCCGGGTCGATGCCGATACGGTCACCGACGCCGATCTTCGCGTCGGTGAGATCGCCGTAGTTGTGACCGATATATATGGTCGCGATGAACTTGAAAACGCCACCGGCCTGCTCCACTTCGTGCGCGGGGCCATGAACACCGTTCACACCGGTACACGCCACGCCATCATCCGGCGGGAACTGCTCTTCCACTCCGGCGATCGATTCGATCCCGATCTGCTGCGTGAAACGGAGCGAAACCTGCGCGGGTTGGGATATCTCACCAACGTGTCGATCGTTGCTACGGATACGCTCGACGGAGGCGCGGTTCCTCTTGAGGTCCGGGTCCAGGAAACCTGGTCTCTGACGACGCGGGTGAGTTATTCCCGTTCGAGCAACGGCGATCGGTGGAGCGCCTCCGGGTCGGACAGGAATTTCCTCGGTTACGGCGTGACCCTGGAGGCGGGGCTGGGGGAGAACGAGGATCGGTCGTTCCGCAATCTCGTTTTTGCTGACCGTCGCCTGTTCGGCTCATCGGCCACCATCCGGGCGACCTATGCGGATCTGAGCGATGGATATGCCAAGGCGCTCCTGCTGTCCCGGCCCTTCTACATGGATGACGGGACCTGGGCCCTGAACGCCACGGCCTGGGACACGCGTAGTGAGCCACGTTATTACCTGGGTCGGATCGATCCCGGCGATGAGGGTGCGTCGGATCGTCTCTATGCCAAACTCCCCCTGCGGCGTGACGGGATCACGGTTTTCGGCTATCGACGATTGAGCCCCAAAGGGCGGGGACGAATCTGGCGTCTGGGGCTGGGCGTGGATTCCGAAACCCGTACCTACGCCCTACCCGCATCGGTGATCCTTTCCGACGGACGGACGATCGGCATCGATCAGCTCACCGCCGCCGCCGGCTCCGCCATGGGGCGGGAGAACGGTCGCACCTTCCAGCCCGCGGTGGTGATCGAGACTCGCGGCCGGACCTGGACCGAGGCGCGATACGTCCTGCGGTACGGTCCCACCGAGGACCTCTTTCTCGATCCCTGGCTGAGAGTATCGGCGGGACCGACCCCGATCGGCCTCGGCAACGACCGCGAGCGGTTCATCTACCAGATTCGGCTGCGCGACTGGTCCCGTCTGGGCGATGGTTTTCTCTATACCGATCTGATCGGCGCCGGCAGTACCGGTAGCAGGCGCAACAGCTACCGGTCCTTCGACGGCATCGCCGGCTGGTTCGTCCGTTCGGGGTGCAACGACGTCTCGCGCGTGGTGGTGGAGGCCGCGTACGGGTCGGACCTGCTGGGAACCGATGCTTTCGTGCTCGGGTCGACACGCGGCCTGCGGACACTGGAGTATGACGGCATGGTCGGGGATCGACTGTTGCGGTGGAACATCGAACACGCTCATATCCTGCCTGGAGAGTTGCTCGGTTTCTATCGCGTGGGCCTCGCGGCCTATTACGCGGGCGGTGCGGCCTGGTGGGAGGGAGAGTCGTCCGGTCTCGACGATCCGCGTCACGACTTCGGCCTGGGCCTGCGTTTCGGCCCCACCCGTTCCGCGGACGCCGACCTGGCGCGGCTGGACCTGACCTGGCCCCTCGAAGGCGGTGGTCCCAAGCTGACCGCCGTCACCAGCGGCTTCTTTTAACAGACTGACTGGGGAATCGACTTGAGAGCCTCCCGTTTCGTGGCCAAGAACACCATGCTGATGACGATCGGCCTCTTCGCCGGACGCATTCTGGCGTATTTCATCTTCCGCAAGCTGACCGGCGAAGCGGAAACCGACGGCATGGGGATCTGGGGCGTCGCCGTCGACCTGTCGAGCATCGCCTTGATCGTGGCCAATTTCGGACTGGTCGTCCTGATCACCCGCGAGGTGGTCAAGGACCGCGCCAACACCTGGCCGATCCTGTGGGCCGCGCTGCGGATCCGCTGGTTGTTGAGCCTGTTCATCTTCGCCCTGTTGGGCGCCTACGTCTATGCGACCGGATATGATGCGCTGACACGCCAGGTGATCCTGGTCATGGCTCTCGGCGTGATTCTCGAGGCCACGGGCATGGCCTGCGACTCGGTGCTCCAGGCCCACGAGAAGGTGGAGCATCAAACCACCAGCCAGCTGGTCTCGGCTGTCGTCTACTTCGTCCTGGCCTGGTGGTGGCTCGAAGCCGGATACGGTCTGATGGGCGTGGCCTGGGCCAACGTCCTCAGCCGGCTGTCGCGACTGGTGGTCATCGTGCCGTTGATGATTCGCCATTGCGGCCCCTGGCGCCGCACCGCGGCGGGTGAGGGCGTCAGCCTCCTGTGGATGGTCAGGCTCGGGTTCCCCATGTTCCTGGCCACGACCTTCGGCATCATCTCCTACAAGATCGACACGGTGATGATCATGGAGATGCTGGGCAAGACGGGAGCCGGCATCTACACGATCGGGCACCGGCCCCTGGATCTCTTCCTGATCATCCCCAACATCTTCGCCATGGCGCTCTTTCCGTCGTTGCAGCGATATCGCGAGCAATCGGCCGAAGCGGTGAGCGAGAATGTGGAGCGCATGGGGGAGCGGGCTCTGCGCTATCTGAACCTGTTGATCCTGCCTTTGACCCTGTTCTGCGTTCTCGCCGCGGAGCCCCTCATCCGACTCCTCGCCAAGAGCTCCGACCTGGAGCCGTCCATCACGGTCTTCAAGATCTGTATGCTGGGGCTTCCATTCCAGGCCCAGAACCACATCTACAACCGACTGATCATGACGGCCGGTCGGGAGCGGGTCTTCATGCGCATCGCCCTGGTGGTCATGTCCACCAACGTCACCATGAACCTCATGCTCATTCCTGTCTGGAAGTGGAACGGCGCGGCCCTGACCACGGTCTTCAGTCTGTTCGTGGGCTACGTGATGCACCGCATGTTCGTGAGCCGATCGGGATTGCGTGTCGCCACGCGTCGTGGGTGGTTCGGTACCCTTGCGGCCATGTCGGCGGCCTGGCTGGCGGCGGTGGGCGTGGGCGGGTTGATCCTTCCGGGCCGGACGATCGATTGGCGTACGCTGCCCGCCGACGACCTCGCGGCTTTCGCGGTCTTGACCCTCCTGACGGGCATATTCTACGTGGCGCTGTTGTTCGTTCTGCGGGTCGTGGGGAAGGCGGACGTGGCGATGGTGCGCGGCATGCTTC
>DAOVZQ010000389.1 GCA_030635025.1 bacterium | reverse complement strand
CGTGACCGCGGCCGAGAGCGGCACCTACACCGACTTCGCCAACATCAACCTGGCGGGTCTCACGCGTGAGGGTCGCAGTGGTGTGAACGATGTGTCCTACCTGTTGCTCGAGGTCATCGACGAACTGCACGTCCTGCAGCCCAGCAACAACGTGCAGCTTTCGCGAGAGACGCCCGACGATTTCCTGGCCGCCGCCGCGCGGGTGATCCGCAACGGGTGGGGCTTCCCGTCGGTCTTCAACGCCGACGCGGTAGTGCAGGAGATGCTGCGCCAGGGCAAGACCCTCGAAGACGCCCGCGAGGGCGGCACCAGCGGCTGCGTCGAGACCGGCGCCTTCGGCAAGGAGGCCTATGTCCTGACGGGGTACTTCAACCTGGTCAAGCTGTTGGAACTGGCGTTGCACGACGGCTATGACCCGCGCACCCGCAAACAGATCGGGCCGCACACCGGCGACCCGCGCGCCTTCACGTCGTTCGACGACCTGATGGACGCCTGGCGAAAGCAACTCCGCCATTTCATCGACATCAAGATCGCCGGCAACGCCGTCTTCGAACGCATGTACGCCGAGCAGGCGCCGGCGCCGTACCTGTCCCTGTTGATCGACGATTGCATAACCGCCGGACGCGACTACAACGCCGGCGGCGCACGCTACAACACCAGCTACATACAGGGCGTGGGCACGGGCACGCTCACCGACAGCCTGTCGGTCATCAAGCACCACGTCTTCGGGGAGGGTGCACTGACCCTGGGCGGCCTGCTCGACGTCATGGACGCCGATTTCGCCGACCATGAACCCCTGCGCCAGCTCCTGTTGAACAAAACCCCGCGCTACGGCAACGACGACGACCGCGCCGACGCCCTCATGCTCGCCTGCTTCGAGTCGTTTTTCGACGCGGTAGACGGCCGGCCCAACGGTCGCGGCGGCTGTCATCACATCAACATGCTGCCGACGACCTGCCACGTATACTTTGGCGGCGTGATCGGCGCGACCCCCGACGGCCGGCGCGCCAACACGCCGCTTTCGGAGGGTATCTCGCCTGTCCAGGGCGCCGACCGCAAGGGCCCTACCGCGGTCATGAACTCGGCGGCCAAGATGGACCACCTGCGTACCGGCGGTACTCTGCTCAACCTCAAGTTCACGCCGCAGATCCTGGCGGGGGAGAGTGGTGAAGCAGCTCTGGCCGGCCTGATCCGCGGCTATTTCGCGCAGGACGCCCATCACGTGCAGTTCAACGTCGTAACCGCCGACACCCTGCGTCTGGCCCAGGACGACCCTGACGCCCATCGACACCTGATTGTGCGCGTGGCCGGCTATAGCGACTATTTCTGCGCCCTGAGCCGCGAGCTGCAGGACGAAATCATCGAGCGCACGGCTCACGGTGATTTCTGAGTCCATACCGGTTGTATTAGACTTCAAATTGCGATACAATCAGCTTTATTCAAGAGACCAAATTCACGGAGGATTTTGATATACAGGTTTAACCGCGAGCCGATATGGCGCGCGGGTTGGTTGTGCCCTTTTGGGGGGAGTCCACCATGAAACGCATGTTCACGATTTGCGTTCTGCTGAGTCTGATGCTTTCGATTCTCGTCGTGTCGGCCATCGCCGCCGGCGACTACACGATTCGCCGGGTCGATCCTCAAGCCGTTCAATCCCTCGATGCGACCCGTATCCCAGCGCCCTGCACGGTGGGCAACCTGAATCCGCCGGCCTTCGCCGTGTCTAGCTGGTTGACTCCGCCCGACAAGTACGCCCTGATCTTCGATCCCGGCGCGACATGTCTCGACTGTGATATTGGCGTCCGGATCACATCGGTCCATACGATGCTTCAGACGTCCGCGGCCTGCGACCTGGTCATGAAGGTCAGCCTGTTAAGCGTCGACACTACTGTGGGTGCGAATTGCCCCGAGCCGCTGGCGGTTCTTTGCGGTCACACCGAATTCCAGGTGAGCCTGCCGTCGGATGGCCTATGGGATATTTCCCTGCCCCTGGATTGTCTCTGCGCCGATCCCGAATACAAGTTCGCACTCAAGGTCAAAATCGTCAGTGCAACCTGTACGGACGGACTCGTACCGAACCTTGTGACCGACGCGTATCCCAGTGCCTGCACCAGCTACAACGAGATAGCCGGTGTCTGGACGGACATCGTGTCTGCCTATGGATTTCCGGGTAATCTGATGATCTGGGCCGACGCGGAATGTTGCTACAACGCCGTCGGCAACGAATCGGAGACCTGGGGGGCCATTAAGTCCATCTACCGATAGGACTCATGGCCCGCCTAAGGGCCTGAGGTCTAGCTGACTGAACCGATTTTGTCGAAGTGCGGGAGACGCTGACGGATCGACAGGGCCCTGTCGGTCATGTGCGTGGCGCCGCTCGACGACAGCTCGGACTTCTCCACGTTGCCGTGCGTGATCCGGAAGACGTTGTTCATGATTTCGTTTACGGACTGGATCGTTTCGGTGTGGTCTTTGGTCATGCTCTGGATGTTGTTCATCACCTGAGAGACTTCGTTGATCTGCTGATAGAAATCGGTGAACTGCTCGAGGATTTCGGCGGAAATTTCGGCGCTTTGCTGAATTTCATCACCGGTGCGGGTGAGTACCTGGGCAATGTGGGTCGCGGCATCCGTACTGCGCGACGACAGTCGACGGATCTCATCGGCCACCACGCCGAAGCCCTTGCCGACTTCCCCTGCGTGGGCGGCCTCGATGGCGGCGTTCAGGGCCAGCATGTTGGTCTGCATGGCAATTTCCTCGATCGTTTCGATGAAGGAATGCATTTCCTGGGAGGAGCCCTGGAGGACATCCATGGCTTCGTTCAGTTGTGCCACCTGCTTCGCGCCACGCTGCGAAGAGTCCATGGCGGTCTTGGCGCTGACACCGGCCTCATGGGTGCGTTTACACGAGTTGCCGATCCGCTCCGTCATCTCCTGCAGTGCGCCGGTCGCATCCTGCACCATGCGTTCCTGTTTGCGGGCGTCGGTGGCGATCATCTGGTTGTTGGCCATGATGTCAGACGATGATTCGGTGACTTCGTCGACGTACCGGCTCAAGCCTTGGAAAGTGTAGCTCAGGAGAGCGATCTCATCCTTGTTGCGTAGGCTGGCCGCGTCGGCCTGGCCGTCCTCGATGAACGATTCGCAGAGACCGGCCATCATTTCGATGGGCTTGGTAATGCGCCGCGTGTAGAAGAACAACCCGACGAGCATGATCGCTATCGAAACACTCACTAAGAGTATTGTCTGAGCCACCATACGGTCGTACTTGGCGAAGATCTCTTTTTTGGCTACAGACAGGACCAGGATGGCGTCGAGGGATTTGATAGGGGTGAACACGAAAAACCGTTCTTCACCGCCGTAGGTCAGCTCAGCGAAGTCGGTCTCGCCGGCCATCATCTGTGCGGCCACCGCGTCGAGGCCTTCGGTCTTGCCGCTTTCCGGCGGATCGGTGATCTGGGCCTTGAGCACCTTCGTGGAGTCGGGATGATGCAGGATCACGCCG
>DAOVZQ010000080.1 GCA_030635025.1 bacterium | reverse complement strand
TGCCGCGTCTGCGTCTTCTCGCCCGACGGCGAGCACACGGGCGACCTGAGCCGCGAGGGCGAGGGCCCCGGCGAGATCAGCCAGCCCACCGGACTGGTGCTCATGCCGGAGAACGTGGTGGGGATCGCGCAGGGCTTCCCGGGCGAGGTCGTCCGGCTACGGACCGACGGGACGCCGCTCTCGTCGCTCTATCCCGTCGGCGCGGCGGCGGACGGCAACTTTGGCTTGATGATCGGGGTGGACTACGCCGACGGTGTGCTGTGCGCCTGCGGCGGGCGCATGGTGATCACGGGGCTGGAGGACAGCCGCGTCGACCGCTTCCTCGCGATCAGCGACGACCAGGGCGCGGAACCGCTGCGGGTCCTTGAGCACTCCATCCCCATCGATCCCTCCGGCCAGACCTACGTGGAACGGGATGCCTACTACCTGGACAGCCGCTGGACCCTCGGCGACGACGGCACCATCTACGCGGCCGCGACCCGCGACGCCTACGAGGTTTCGGTCTACGACCGGACCGGCGCCCTGACTCGCGTCTTCGGCCGCGAGTTCTCAGCGCGCGAGCGCACCCAGGACGAGAAGGATGAGATCACGCCGCTGATCAACGTCAACGGCGGCCCAGCGCTGGACAGCTGGGTCATCGAGGACCGCGAGCCCTGCATCAACCGCATCCAGTACGACCACCAGACCGGACGCGTGTGGGTCCTCGCTTCGGAGAACGACCAGCCCGACGGCGTGCTGCAAACCTACGACGTCTTCGGCCCCGACGGGGCGTACCTCGAACGGGTCGGCCTCCCCCTGGGCGACGAGATGAACACGGGCGCCCTCTACCTGTTCGGCGGCGGCCGCGCCGTCGTGGTGCGGGGTACTGGCACGTCGTTCGGGCCCGGCGGCGACAGCGGCGAGGACGAGGAGCTTGAGCCGTTGGAGGTAATCCGGTACGCGGTGAAGTGAGGCTGTGCCTGTCGTTTATTCCGTCCGCACTGAAAACCAAGGAAATACAAGACCGGGCCGATACCCGGCCATCATGCTAAAGCACCTCGTGATCTACCTGCTACCACGAGTCGCGGACGCATCTCGTACTTTCAAAGGACGCTCCCGAACCTCGCGACATCCAGAGCCAGGATGTCGGCCCGATCGTCAGTAGGCCTATCCTCGGTGGATTGCATCACCGCTACTTCCACGAAGCTGCATAGGCCCACGATTCACTCGGATGGAATAAATGGTAGGGACAATTTACTTATTCTTCTTTTCCTTTTTCATTTTTCGTTTTTCCTTGGCAGTATGCTGAGCCACTTTCTGCTTTTCCTTCTTACCCTTATCTTTACTTCCCTTGTCACCCATATCTGATCCTCCTTGCTTGATAATGGTTTGCTCCGAATTATGCGGATGATAACCCGACCTGCCTCAAAAACCCACCAAGTAGTACGGGTCCGGGAATCACTTGACCAACACCATCCTCCTCGTCTCGCTTGAGCCTCCGGCGGTGAGGCGGTAGAAGTAGGTGCCTGAGGGGACCGGACGACCCGTCATGTCTCGACCGCTCCATACGATTTCGCTGCGTCCGGCCGAAACCGATTCCTCGTCAATCAGCACATCGACCAGGTGGCCTGCCACGTCGAATACGCGCAAACTCACCGATGCCCTCACCAGGAGATTAAAGGCGATGACGGTTTGCGGATTGAAGGGATTCGGGTAGTTCTGCTCCACCGAAATGGGCCGCGGCATGTCGCCTGTTACCCCCGACAGCGAGGTGGGGGGCAACCTGAAGATCGAGTTCAAGAAGAGCCGGACCCCCTGGCTCTCTGGATAAGCGCTAATCGGCAGATTGGTGCTATACTGGTGTCCCCCCAGGTAGGTGACCACGCCAACGCCGGTTGCACAATCACCCTCGTAAGACGGCGGGCACTCGCCGTCGATGAATCCGGCCAGAAAGACGTCATCGGTCCCTGGTGGCGTGCCAGCACCCGTGATCATCACACAATCCTCGACGTGGTAGATACCACCCTCCGGATTCAGACTGTACGACTTATTCGCGCCGCTTACTCCCTCGAACGGGCCGTCCATCTGCGCCGGGTAGAAATCGGAATTCATGTAGTCCACGATTTCTACTTCACTCCCAACGACCAGGCCTCCGCTGGAAAGAAACTGTCCCATCACGTGATTCTCGAGATAGTGGGCTGCCTGGCACGCAGCGAACATTGATGTCCGGTACTGAAGGAACTCGCGAATCTCCGCCACCACCTCGTCTTCAATGGGATCATCGATACTCCAGTGCATGACGATGAGATGGTCATAGAGCGGCTCGCCTGACGCGTCGAACAAAGCGCCGTCGCTGTGGTCCGTATACCCCCCCGCCGCCTCTGTCATGGTGAGTGCATCGAGATCGGTCCAAGGGCCACCCAAGGAGTTCGGTATCCAGGCCGCGGTGAGATATTCGCGCGCAATCGACTGCTGACCGGTCGCCAGCATCGCAATTCGCGGCGGCGTATCGAACACACCGACAACCGGCGCTGCGAATGCCGCGGTTGCCTCATGGACTACCGTGACAGGAAAGCTGAGCAGCCATTCATCGACTACGGCTTCCGCTATAAACGAATCACGTGCCGCCACGAGAAACGCCCCACCACGGTAACCATGCTCCGTAATGACCGAGTGGGTCACGAAGTCACGCGCGGAAGCCGTGAAATCCACATCGCCTATACTCTTGTATTCCAGAATCGCCCAATGCACCTGAATGTCATTCATCAGGAACTCATACACGAGCCCATACGCCTTCAGCATCCCGTAGTCCTGGTAATCAGTATCCATCGGGATAATGAGAGCTCCTGGTTCGAATTGCTCGGCATGGGCAAACGGGATGTGTGCGCACAGCAGCAACGGAAGAACACTCAGAGCAAACATGACGTTGCCCGTTTGTATGCCAAACATATTAGACTCTCCCCGGTTTCGGCCGAATCATCCGTCCGCTTGGATCCAGTCGTAGTAACACTGCTTTTGAGTATAGCATAATTGGATATCCATCTTCGTCTACCTCGCACCGACTGCTGCCGTAAACTGCCCGTCAAACGGACAATTCAGAAGTGTAGAAGCTGGGACCTCGGCTGTTAACCAAAATGGGGCACTAGCACTGATCGGATCGCTGTTCGAACTGGTCGAGAGGGATCGGGGCCGGTATCTCAAGTCGGAGCGGGCGACCGTTGTCGGAGCTCGACTGTTCGAGCATCTGCCACGGAATCCGATCGTGACGGTCAAGACCGTCGTCAGGCTGTGCGAGACAACCAAACCAACGGCAGCCAAGGCCGTGGAATCACTATGCGAGGCGGGGATCCTGGATGAAACGAGCGGGCGGAGGCGGGACAGGACCTACAGTTATGGTCCATATCTGGAATTGTTGCGCGTAGGGACAGAGGCCTGAGTCCGAGTTTACACGTGTAAACTCCATGCCGCCGCCGGCCGATTGCAGACCATTATGGCTGCGGTGAGGAACTCATCTCAACAACTCCTGGCTACACATAAGCAGCCTTTTCGGGATGTCGGAATAGCAGGCAAGTACACTAACTGGCTCACGATTCACTCGGATGGAATAATCGGTAGCGACAACGGTGATGACGCTCCTTTGGCAAGGGTGTTAATACTGTCATTGATGCCGCACTATTGGACCGGCGTTTACAATACACGCTTATTTTATCCGACTGTAATCGCGGGTGCGTATATAGTTGATTGCATTGACTTGTTAGCCCACCTTTTTAAGGATCAGCAATATATTTTCATCAACCCATTGGATATCATGTGGGTCATTGAAATAATCTAGCATGTTGTTTTTAAAATGCTTGAGGGCATATTTGAATTCTCCCGGGGAGTACAAATCAAAGGTGGAGTAATGATGACTCATTGCTTGTTCGCAGAGACGTTCCAAGTTACTTTTACGAGTGAACTCAAAAGTTTTCGTTTCTTGTAGCTTCATACCCGGACTCTTATCTACTGCATCTTTCAGCTCATCTGCTTCATAAAGCCGTGTCTCCTTTGAAGTGAACGAGGGGAAATATCTTCCCCATATATTCCGACTATTCTGGCTTCTCAACCGAGTGTAGACGAACAGACTTCCGCCATCTTGAAGTATCCTGGCTGCTTCGAACAAGAATTCTTCCAGTACAAAATGATGAATGGCATTGAACGTGAATATGCTGTTAAGTAATTCATTTCTAATTGGGAGCTGCATTGCCGAAGCCCTAATTATGCCAGACACATGAACGCTTTCTTGGGCGAACCGTAGATTGAATTGTTCCAACATTGTATCACTATAGTCGATTACATAAATGGACGACATTATATTCTGCAAATGTTTGCTAAGTAATATAGTGTCTCTCCCCATTACACAGCCAATGTCTAGAGCATTAACAGAAGCTAGAGATTTCAAATGACGTACGATATACATAATTGGCTCTATATCGGTTGTTCGTAGACTTCCATATATTGGGGCAATTCTTTGAAAGTGGTTACGGTGCTTGTAGTCAGCCATCATCTTTATTACTCCGAGGGGGGCTAACTCAATATCTCTTGTCGGTGATAGCAGATGATCTGTGGAGCTCAGCTGGATCCTACCGCGAACGAATTGGCTCGGTCAAATCCCTCCACCAATATACTCCCTACATACCTGGCCCGCCCCGGCTGTTAACCAAAAATGCCCCACCAGCACGAAATCTGAGAGGGAGAGAGTTTTGGGGCAATTTTCGGGCTCTATAGGATCATTATAGTTAACAGCCCTGGACGGCCTTCGAAAACGTCGCCTGCGCTAACCCTTTGACAACACGCACTTATACGGGCTCAATCCGGCGACTAGGTCGAACTCTAAATACAGAGAAAATTCCGTGGAGAAAATGTCTCGCTCCCCGAGCGGGACGCACAGCGGAATTTATTCTGAGATGGTGTTGAATGTGGTTCTCATTATGCCGCGGCCCAGCTCTTCTTCCTCCCACATTCGAGAAGTCGGAAAAAGGCAAGCAAGTCCAATGCTGTGCCGCACCTATTCCTGCAGGACGTGGGGAGGCTCCGCAGAGCGTTTTTGAAAGGACAGGACTTTGGGGTTCTGGATCACGCCTTCCCGGATCTCCAGGGCGCGACGCAGGGTCTCGTCTTTGTCCCAGGCTTCGGGGCCAGACATCACTTTTTTGAGGTAGGCGACTACTACGCGCGATATCTCCCAGGACGCGGAGCGCCAGCTGTAGCTCGGAGTGTGATCCACAGCGTAGTAGGTGGTCTGGCCGACTTGGAAGGTCGGCTCCTCGAAGGAGGTCGGCCGGGCGAAGGGGAAGCCCATCTTGAGGTCGCAGCTCACGTCGACGATCAGCGCTCCCCGCTTGAGGCGGCGCTCTTCGCCGGGGAGCATGAACATCAGCGGGGTGTCGGTGTTCTGGAGTATCCCGTTAGCGATCACGTCGGCCTCGGCCAGGACCTCGATCATCGGACGAGTATTGCCGTCCTCGTCGAAGACCACGACTTGGTCGCCCTCGCGGGCCATCTGCCCATAGCGACAGCCCAGCACCTGGTCGTGCACCGCAGCGGCGGGCCGCTGGGTGTAAACCGTGATCTCCTCGATCCCGCGACCGCGCAGGGCGTAGACCGCGCCGCGACTCACCGAGCCGAAGCTCAGCACCACCGCCTTTTTCGCCGGGCCATAGTAGCCGTCCATCCCACAGAGCCCCAGGGCGTGGATCACCCCGCAATACCCCGCCATCTCGTTGTTGCGGTAGAACAGGTGCATGTCCTGTACGCCGCCTCTCCAGGTGAACATCGCCTCCCACGCGAGCAGGGTCAGCCGACTATCGATGGCCCTCTGGGTGATGTCCTGCTGCTGAACACAGTGCGGCCAGCCCCAGAGTATCCCCCCCTGGCGCATCTCGTCGAGATCCTCGACCAGCGGCTTGGGGAGCAGCACGATTTCCGATTCGCGCATGAGCTCCTCGCGGCTGGCGAGAGGCCCAAAGCGCTGTGCGATCTCGTCGTCGGGGACGCCGAAGGGGATTCCGTACCCCCGCTCGAAGGTGATTCTGGCTGCCAGGTCATCTGGTATCTGGCTGAAGTGCGCCGGATGGATCGGTATCCGGTGCTCGTTTTCCTTGCGCGCGTTGGCGATTACTCCAAGGCTGAGAATCTCCGTCATCATTTCTCCGTTTTCGATTCAGTGTCCCTACCATTTAATCCGTCCGCACTGATAACTAAGGAGTTAAGCGACCAGGCCGAGACTCGCCCATCATGCTCAAACACCTCGCGACTTACCTGCCATCAGCGCTCAAAGCCAGGCATTCCTTGGCTCTTGAGATCGTCGTCCTCCGCCGTCAACTCGAAGTCCTCCAGCGGAATGCGAAGCGGCCGCGATTGAAGCCCTCGGATCGGACTCTATGGGCCATCCTCTCCCGCATTCTACCAGAGTGGCGGCGACATCTCACTATCGTTTAGCCAGACACAGTCATTCGGTGGCATCGGGCTGGCTGGCGACTGTATCGTCTGCGGGAAGGGCTCATCACAACACCTCCTGGCTACACATAAATAGCCTTCTCGAGATGTCGGAAATTGGCAGGCAAGTCCAACATCAATTCGATCAAAAAACCGTTTGTGACATTCTGCCATCATGAATAGTCCAATAGTGGCAAGCAGGACGCGCTCGCCATTTCACCCCACGGCTCCTTGGTCGTTCACACGACACTCGAAGCCGTGTCGAGGAGGTAAACATGCGAACAAAGATTGTCGCGATTCTGATGACTGCCATGCTGGCGGTATCCGGAGTCGCCCAGGCCCAGGATGCCGCCATGCGGGACTCGCTCGAGGCCCGAGCGAAGTCGGGCCTGTCCAGGGTCGAGGAGATGCTGAAGATCATCAAGCTACCCGGACAGGCCGATGTGGCCCGCGAGGCGGGTGTCCCCGATGAGGATGTCAAAGTCATCCTCGAGGAATCGATCAGGAGCAAGCTGCCCCCCGCGGAGACCGAGGTCATCCTTCAGGAGAGCGCCACCTCCGTGCGTGAGAACGGCCCCGTGGACAATTTCGGAGCTTTCGTCCAGATGAAGCTGAACGAGGGCCTGCGCGGACGCGATTTGGCCGCGGCGATCCACGAGGAGCATCGCCTTCGCGGCAAGGGCAAGGGTCACGGCAAGGACCAGTTGAAAGGCAAGGGCCAGTTGAAAGACAAGGGCCGCGTCAAGGACGCGAATCCCGAGACCATCCGGGACGGCAGCGTCGTCCGGGACCCCGGCCACGGCGAGGACGACCACGACGAAACCGAGGATCGTGGCGAGCGGAAAAAGAAAGAGAAGGGAGAGGGGAAATGACCATGTCTTCAATGATTCCTGGCCAGCGTCTGGCGATCCTGTTGATCCTGCTCATGGCGACGAGTCTTGCAGGGTGCGGCGACGGAGAACGCGAGGAGCAGGTCGACGAGACCCAGTCGGTCGTCGTCGACACGGTGAAGCTCACGCCTGAGCAGAAAGCGCTGGTACATCAGGCAGTGACGCTCGCGAACGCCATCGAAAAGGCTCCCGAGACCATGTACAAGATACTGGAGGATTATGGCCTGACGGCCGACGAGTACCAGTCGATGGTCTATCGCATTGCCGCCGACCCCGTGTTGACAAGTGCATACGAAGAGATGCGTACACAATAACCAGTTGAGGAGTGTGACATGAATCTGTTGCTGTTCTTGATCATCGGCGCCCTGGCGGGCTGGCTCGCGGGTACAATCATGAAGGGCCGAGGTTTCGGCCTGCTGGGCAATCTCGTCGTCGGAATCGTCGGCGGCCTACTGGGTGGATTCCTGTTCGGTCTGCTCGGCGTGGGCGGCGGCGGCCTTATCGGTTCGTTATTAACCGCGCTCGTCGGTGCCGTCGTCCTGCTCTGGATCGTGGGACTGATTAAAAAGTAGGGAGAGAGGAACTGTCATGAAGAAGCATCTACTGCTCGCGGTCTGCCTGGTGACATTGGCTTCATCAGGCGCAGCGGCCGCCGGGAGCAACGCCTCCGGTTTTGGACTGGGCGTCATGCTGGGAGAGCCCAACGGCTTGAGCGCCAAACTCTGGTCGAACAACAACACCGCTTTTAATTTCGGACTGGCGTGGTCAACGAAGAAGGACGCAGGCGAAACTATGCACGCTGACTACGTCTGGCATAAAATGGACGCGATCGATGTCGACGAGGGGGCCCTCCCCTTCTACTACGGCATCGGTGTCCGCTATCGAGGGCGCGACTCGGGTGACGACAATATCGGCGTACGTTTTCCTCTTGGGCTGGACTATCTCTTCGCCGGGTCGGCTTTCGATGTATTCCTGGAGGTCGTTCCAATTATGGACTTGGCCCCGGATACCGATTTCGACATCAACGCCGCTCTAGGAGGTCGGTTCTTTTTCTAGGCTGTCCCTCCCTAGATTGAACCCCCTTTTGAGTCCGACTGCCTGACCAACAAGGCCATCGACTCATACGGAAGGCCCGACCGATATGGTCGGGCCTTTATTATGCTTGGAATCGAGATTCCTAGGTGCGTTTCACTTGGAATTAACTTGTGCCTGTCGTTTATTCCGTCCGCACTGAAAACTAGGGAGATACAAGATCAGGCCGATACCCGGCCATCATGCTGAAGCACCTCGCGAACTACTTGATTGCCGTACTCCGTTCCCACCAATCCCAGGCCCTGGAGATCGTTGCCCTTCGCCACCAACTCGAAGTCCTCCAGCGGAATGCGAAGCGGCCGCGATTGAAGCCCTCGGATCGGACTCTATGGGCCATCCTCTCCC
>DAOVZQ010000243.1 GCA_030635025.1 bacterium | reverse complement strand
GGAGCGAGTGGAGTGGGTCGTGGGTGATGTGATGGAGCAGTCGGTACTGGGGTTGGACTTCATCTATCTGTATAGGCCGGTGCGACCGGATGGAGAGGGGCGGCCGTTCTATGAGCGGTTCGCTGCGGAGTTGGGGGGGCAGGAGCGCGCTGTGATCATATTCAGCATTGCGGATTGTCTACGGGGATTTTTGCCAGCATCGTTCGAAGTTTTCTATTCTGATGGGCATTTGACTTGCTTCAGAAACGTCGCTGATTGAGCGACTCATACTCTTCGCAATTTACACGTGTAAAGTTCGAAGTGTTTGTTAAGGGCGGATGAATCGCCGGCCTTAAAACCGTCGCCAGTTGAACAGGCGCGGTCGATATGCTAGAGTCACCTTATCTAGAACTGCATTCTGAAAGCATCGGATAATTGAGAGGATGAGATGATGAAAATCATATCTACCTTTTTGCTGACCCTGCGACGTCGGCAATATCAAATCGATGACTTGGGACGCAGTGAAGACCCTGTACGAGGAGTAAGCACATTGAAAAAGATATTTCTGATCACACTCTTAATAGTGATCGCTATACCCTGCTCCACATACGCTCAGATCGATCCGGACCCGGACGGCATGAGCATCTACTTCGATCTCGAAGCAATGTGTTTCATGGTGCATACCATACCAGGTGCATATTCACCGATTACAGCATTCCTGATGGTGACCAATCCCTCCACGCCCCACCCGAAGATCACGGGTTGGGAAGCCCATCTAGAGGTTGATGGCAATCCCGGGCTTCCCATTCCTAACCGATGGACGATCCTTGGGAGCGATGGAGTCGATGTTACAACTGGAAACGATTACATCCAGACCGTCGATCTGCCGATAATGGGTTCAGTCACCATACTCGCACACATCACTGTTTCGTTTATCGGTTATGAAGTTAACCCGACGTGCACATTCACCATGGGTGGGGTTCCGGGATCCACAACCTTCACCGAAGGTCCCGGCTACATAGCCGCACCCGGGGATCCAATCCCCGCCATAGCCATTTTTGGCTCGTGGGATATCGAAACGGCCTGGATCAACGGTATGGATGAAGGTTGCAGCCCCATCCCCAACCCTTTCCCGGTCGAGGTGATGACTTGGGGTGCCGTCAAAAGCCTGTACAATAAATGACCTGCCATAAGAACACCCCTAACCACACCACCATTTGAACCACCCCACACATTCTGCTAGAATATCAACTCACGACCCCAAATCACCCAAGTTCGCAGGAATGCCCAACCCGCAGGACATTCATGACCCACTCTCTGCACAGACACGGCGACACATCTTCCCTGAAGAGGGATTTCGTTGTCCTCACCCTGGAAAACCGCCATCGAACCTCGCTCACCTGGAAAGACCGGCTGAGCGGCCGTTTTCCCCGGTTCTACACTCTGCTCAAGACCGTGTATCGGAAGCTCGGCGTCGGCCGTCTTCTGAACCGCGCCGGTGTCGGTGACGGGCTAGAGGGGATGGACTGGACCAGCGTCTTCCACTCGCGCGAGGATCTGCGCTCCCATCTCGCACGGCTCAAGGAGGCGGACACCGGCCGATCGGTCGTCGTTTCGGGCGTGATCGATGAGGTCGGCTCCTGTCTGGGCGACCTGGGCCTGCGTCCTCATACCGTGCAGTATTCCCTGGGCTCGTTCGGCCGACTCGAGCAACTGCCGGACAAGACCGTTCTCGAAGTCACCACGATGTGCGGTCACCACCTGGTGTCGCCGCGATTCGTGGAAAAGAAGATGCGGGAAGTGGCCGACGGGCAAGTCACGAACGAAGCCGCCGCCGAATCGCTGGGCGAGTTGTGCCTGTGCAAGATCTTCAACAAACGCCGCGCCGCCGCGCTTCTGGAGGATCATGCGAATCGATCCTGACAAGTGCAACGCCTGCGGCGAATGTCTCCCCTATTGCCCGACCGAGGCGATTTCCCTTGGGGACGAAACCAGTACGATCGATCCGGATCCGTGCGTCGAGTGCTACGTCTGTCTGCGGTCGGACGTCTGTCCCCACGAGGCCTTCGTGGCGGAGACGCTCGAATGGCCGCGGATCATCCGGCATATCTTCAGCTCGGTCCGGCCGGTCCAGTCCGGCTCCGGACTGATCGACGGGCGCGGCACCGCCGAAATGAAGTCCAACGATGTCACCGACCGCTACCGGTTCGGCGAAGTCGGTTTCACCGTGGACATCGGCCGGCCGGGTTTGGGTGCGACCTTCGCCGATGTGGAGACGATCGCCATCGCCGTGGCCCGACTGGGAGTCGTTTTCGAGCCCACGAATCCCGTCACCAACCTGATGACCGACACGATCGCGGGATCGTTCCCCGAAGACATCAAACGGGAACGCGTCCTGTCGTGCATTCTCGAGTTCAAGACCGACGAGGCCGGATGCCTTGCGGTCATCGACACCCTGCGGAGCGTCGGCGATGAAATCGATACGGTCTTCAGCGTCGGCTGCATCTCCCGATGCCGGGACGACGGCACGGCGCCGGTCGCGGATATCCTGGACAAGGCCGAGGTTGGTTATCGTCCGAACGGGAAGGTGAATATTGGGGTGGGGTGGCGATACGATGATTCAGGCACTTGATCCCCGTTCACAACGCTAAGATTACTCGCATTCATAACACATAATTTGAACGCTCGCTTTCAATCTGATACACTATCCTCGCCCGATAGATACTTTTTGTAATCCGCTAAACACGCTGCAATCCATGAGGTCGTGTAATGAAGAAAATGATGTGTGCGATTGCCATTATTATCGTATTCGCTTCGATCGTGCCCGCGTCTGCTCAGGTCAACCACCGTGACGACGGCATGGGCATCTATTTCGATCTCGACGCAACCTTCTTCTGTTATGACTATTCGCCACTTCAGGGCTTAACCGAGATCACCGCTTACCTGATGCTGACCAGACCCAGCACCCCCCAACCAAGCGTCCTGGCCTGGGAAGCCCGGCTGGAAATCGAAGGAAATCCACTCATACCTATCCCAGCTTCATGGATTGTGATCGGAGAGGGCGCCACACATTACGGTTCAGGCCCAGATTACATTGTGGGCGTCGATGTGCCGATCACGGGTTCCGTCACGATGCTCGCTTACATCACACTCACATTCATCGGATACGAGGTCGATCCCGGGGCCGCATTCACAATCGGACGCATCCCGGGATCCACAACGTTCCCAGAAGGCCCCGGCTACACGGCGGAAGTCGGCAATCCCATCCCGGCCGGTCTGCCGGCCATTGGTGACTGGAGTAGGCCCAGCGCCTATATCACGTGGGGAATGGATTTCTGTAACCCCATTATTCCAAACAAGATCATGACCTGGGGGGCCGTTAAGAGTCTATACGAGGACTGAGCCGCCTCAGCCTGCTATCTCCGCAATCTTAACGACCGTGCGCCAATTACGCGCGGTCGTTTCCACGTTCAGCAACCGGTCGATCTTCGCCGCCAGCTTGGAGCGCCCTATACCGCTAGGGGCGTGGAGATACAGAGTCCGGTCAATGATGACGTAGGTCTCGTCGGCCGCCTTGGCCGCATCAAGCGATGCGATGTCCGGCGTGGGTGGTGCGGTGAGGAAGTAGAGGTGGAGGGTCTTGGGTTCGGATTCGGCGTCGGGAAAGGGGTTGGCGACGATGGCGGACATGAAATCGTCGCGGGACAGGACCAGCACCCGCGTCGAGAAGCCGTGGCTCTGCTCGACGGCGGCGGAAATGCGCAAGGCCATCGCTGCCGAGTCCGTTTCGTCGGACTCGAAGACTACGTTGCCGCTCTGGATGTAGGTTCGCACGTCGGCGTAGCCCAGGTCAGTCATCAGGGCCTTGAGCTCCTTCATGGGCAGACTGCGATGCCCACCCACGTTAATACCTCGAAACAGCGCGATCCACGGACTCACGGCGTCTCCCCTCCCGTCTTCAGGATCTTGCGCATGAGGCTCGGCAGGGCCAGGTCGGCAAAAGTATCACTAGCGTGGAAGCGGCCGGATTCGGGCTCCCAGGTCGATGGCGCCGGCGCGCGTAGAATGTACACGTGTAAAGTGAAGTGCGTGAAGACGTGTCGCACCTCGCCGACGGGCGTCCACTCGCCGGTGAACGGTGTGGGGTCGATCCGATCACCGTCGCGTAATCGGCCCTCGCGCCACGGCGAGGATGGCACCTCGAGCATCCCTCCCAGCAACCCCTTGTCAGGCCGGCGACGCAGCCACACGGCGTCGTCCTGCACGACCAGATAGGCGTGCGTCCGACGAACGGGCCTGGCCTTCTTCGGCGCGCGATGGGGATAGTCCGTCGGTGAGCCGGCGTCCCGCGCCATACACCACTTGGACCACGGGCATTCCCCACAAACCGGATTCCGCGGCGTACAAACCATGGCCCCAAGATCCATCAAGGCCTGGGCGTAGTCCCCCGGTCGTTTCGCGTCGGCCAGCTCTGCAGCCAGCGCCTTCAACTCCGTCTTGGCCTTGGGCAAGGTCGTTTCCACCGCGTGCAATCGCGCGATCACCCGCTCCACATTTCCATCGACAACGTTGGCCGGGAGATCGAAGGCAAGCGCCCGGATCGCCGCGGCCGTGTAATCACCCACGCCGGGTAAATCCAACAAGGCCTTCTCATCGTACGGAAACCCGCCGCCCGCTTCAGCCACGGACTCGGCGCAGGCAATCAGGTTCCGGGCCCGTGCGTAATACCACAGCCCGGCCCAGGCGGCCAGCACCTCGTCGCGGTCGGCGGCGGCCAGGTCGGCAACCGTCGGCCAGCGCTCCAGGAATCGGCGGTAGTAGGGAATGGCATGGGGCACGGTGGTCTGCTGGAGCATGATCTCGGACAGCCAGACGGCGTAGGGATCGGGCGTTGCACCGGAGGCGCGATCCTCGGGCCGCACACGCCACGGCAGAACGCGCCCGTCCCGCTCGTACCAGCGCAACAGGGCGCGGCGCATTGCAGGAATCGAACGGCGGGTCACCGGACGCGGCATCAGGGAACCTGATCAATCATCTTGGCGAATTGACCGGCCGCCAAGACCGG
>DAOVZQ010000440.1 GCA_030635025.1 bacterium | reverse complement strand
CTACTCCGTGATCCTCCTGGACGAGATCGAGAAGGGCCATCCCGACGTCTTCAATATCCTGCTGCAGGTCCTCGAAGACGGCCAGTTGACCGACAGCTTCGGTCGAACGGTTAACTTCAAGAATACCGTCCTGATCATGACCTCGAACGTCGGCAGCCGTAGCGCCAAGGCCAGCAAGGCCCTCGGATTCGGTGCCGAGAAGCAGGAAGCCAAGGATGAGCGGATCAGGGCGGTGATCGACCAGGACCTCCGCAAGACCTTCAGCCCCGAGTTCCTCAATCGTGTCGACGAGCTGATTTCCTTCGGCTCACTTGATCGGGACCACATGCGGAAGATCGTCGAGATCCTGTTGCGCGACGTGAACCAGCGCCTGCGGAACATGGAGGTGAACTTCACCTTCACCGACGAAGCCAAGGACTTCCTCTGCCGCGTGGGCTACGATCCCGAGCAGGGCGCCAGGCCCTTGCGTCGCTCGATCCAGAAGTACGTGGAGGACCCACTGTCCGAGAAGTTGCTGCGAGGAGAGATCTCCCACAACAGCCAGGTTGTGGTCGGTGGCGGCAACGATGAACTCACGTTCACTTCCGAACCATTGAGCGAGCCAGATCCGGAACCGGCCGTGGTCAGCGAAGGGCCTCCCGAGAACTGATCGACCCTCTCACGGGGACGGGAAGCCCATGGCTTCCCGTCCTTGCGTATCCCCTCCGTTTGCAGCATTCTTATCCGATTCAGACCGGAACCTCACCAATGCCGCCGCGTACAATGGCGGGCTTCGTGAGGTTGCCAGTCTTGGGACCCTCTGTTACCATGCCCCGGCTTTCGCACACACGAACCGGAAAGACGGAATGAAACGAACGAGTCAACTGCAGATGGTTCTCTGGGCCCTGCTGCTGTCGGTGGGCTTCGGCCACGAAGCGGCGCACGCCCAGACGGTATCGGCCATCGACGTTGTGGGTGCCCGCACGGTGGGAGCCCGGCAGGTCAAGGCCTGGTCCGATCTGGAAGAGGGGGACGTCTTCTCGACGGAGACCGTTGCCGCCGCCATCCGTAATCTGTTCGATACCGGAAAATTTTCCGATGTCTATGTCTACCGTCAGGGCGAAGGCGACAGCCTGCGCCTTATCATCAACCTGCGCGAATTCCCCCGCATCAAACAGATTACGTTCAACGGCAACAAGAAGGTCAAGGACGACGACCTGAGCGAGGCCTTCGGACCCACCGTGGGACAATTCGCCAATCCCGCGGTGATGATCCGCGAGTTGGCCCCGTTGCGCGAGTTGTATCAGGAAAAGGGCTACTACAACATGTCGGCCCACGTCGATTCGTCGGTGGTCGACGCCAGCAACCTGCAGGACCTCGTGATCACCGTCTCCGAGGGCGGCAAGGTCAAGGCCCGCACAATCGCCTTCGCTGGCAACGAGATCTACGACGACGACAAGCTGCGCGGCGAGATGAAGCAGAGTACCGGCGGATTTCTTAAGAGCGCCACCTTCAAGAAGGTCCAGTTCGAGGAGGACAAGGCCCGTATCGAGGATTTCTACCGTGACAACGGCTACCTCGACGCGACCATATCCAACGTGGACATGGATTTCGTCGAGAACAACGAACGCCTCGATCTGCTGATTCACATCGTTGAGGGACCGCTCTACAGCGTCGGCCGCATCGACTGGGAAGGCAACTCGGTCTACGACGACATCGCTGTGGCGCGCATGATCCTGCTGGAACGCGACGACACCTTCCGCGAAAGCGATTACCAGGAGACGGTCCAGGCCCTCCATTCCCTGTACTGGGACAGCGGCTACATCTATATCACCATCGAGCCCGAGCGTGACATCCGCGGCACCGTGGTCAACGTGAAGTTCCGCTTCCAGGAAGGGGAGCCGGCCAGGGTGCGGGACGTGGCCATCGTCGACAACCTGAAGACGCACGACAACGTCATCCTGCGCGAGATGCACGTTTTCCCCGGTGAGATGTTCAGCAACTCGCTGGTCGGCATATCCCAGCGTGATATTTTCCAACTGGGATACTTCGACGACGTCCAGGTGGACTTCCAGCCCGCCGATACGGCCGGCGACATCGACCTGGTCATGAAGGTCAAGGAGAAGCAGACCGGCCAGTTCAGTTTCGGCATGGCCTACAGCGCCCAGACCTCGGCCACAGGTTTCATCCAGATCGCCGAAACGAACTTCCGCGGCAAGGGCCAGAACCTCGGCCTGGCCTGGCAGTTCGGCAGCCGCCAGAGGTACGTGGATCTAAACTTCACCGAACCCTGGTTCATGGGTTATCCCATGCTGGTGGGTGCCGATCTCTTCGATCGCTACCAGTACAACTTCGACGACTTTTACGAGAGCCGGATCAAGGGCGGCGCCATGCGTCTCGGGCGACGCATACCCGGCACGCGCTACAGCCGTGTGGGCCTCCGCTACGAACTCTCTGAAACACGTCTGTCGAACTTCAGCTTTTCCTATGTCGACTATCTTGACCGTCTCGAGGAACAGGTGGGTTCGGGGGAAGTGGAGTGGGAGCGGTTGGACAAGGTCGACTGGCCTCGCACGAAGAGCGCCCTGACCCTGAGCCTGTCGCGAAACTCCACGGACAACCCGTTCTTCCCGACCGCCGGCTCCCGCTCGAGCTACAGCCTGGAGCTGTCCGGTGGACCCTTCGGCGGCGAGATCGAATACCAGAAGCACCTCTTGAAACATTCCTACTACCAGAAGCTGCCCGGTGGTTTCGCACTGAATCTGAGAACCGCCATGGGCCTGATCCATGGTCTGGGTGACCCGGACGGTGTTCCCGACTATGAAAAATTCCGTCTGGGCGGCAACCGCATCTACCCCCTGCGGGGATACAGGGATCTGGAGGTCGTGCCGCGCGGGAATCCCGGCTTCATCGGGGGCCGTTTCTACACGATCATGAGCTCGGAAGTCCTCTATCCCTTGACGCAGGCGGTCCAACTGCTAGGTTTTGTCGATCAAGGCGATACCTGGAACAGTTTCGGAGAAGCTGATTTCACCAACCTGCGCAAGGGCGCCGGGTTCGGAGTCCGCGTCGAAGTGCCCATGATGGGGACGATTGGTTTCGATTACGGGT
>DAOVZQ010000156.1 GCA_030635025.1 bacterium | reverse complement strand
GTACCGGCCTTCGATTTCGAAGTGGTGAGCGATCCCCAGGAACTTGATGGTTTCGTTTCGGCGCAGGTCAGTTCCGGCATCATATCTCTCACGCTGATCAATGATTTCCCCATCCCCCTGGCCGGCCCGTCTATCCCCGAAACCATCATCGCCGAGGTTATCAATCCGAGTACCGACGCCGTAGTCGCCACCCTCGTCTTCGACGAGGAGATCGCACCCGGTACGAGCGCCGAAGCCACGGCGGACCTGGCAGGCGTCGAGCTCCCCGGCACGCTCCGGATCAATCTGACCGGCGGCTCGGCCGGAGCGTCGGCCGTGGCTCTTGATCCCGCGGATGCACTGGGTATCGAACTGGCCATCAGCGATCTCGTGGTCAGCGCGGCCAGCGCCGTGATCGGCGCCCAGTCCTTCCAGGAATTCGGCTCGGTGGCGTTGCCGGACTCGCTACGCATCGTAGAAGCGGTCGTCGCCAACGGCACCATCGAAGTCAACCTGTCCAACGGCCTGCCCATCGCCGCAACCGTGTACGTGTATTTCAACGAATTCGAGACGGCCGAGGGCGATCCGTATCTCTTGATCTTCGATATGCCTCGCAACGGCGTGGCAAACACGACGGCGGACATGGCCGGCGCAATCATCTCATCCGGAGACGGGGCTCCCCTGGATTCGCTGAGTTATATCGTGGGCGTCGAGTCCCCCGGCAGCGCGGGAGAAGTCGTGGACGTGCTGTCCGGATCCCACATCCTGGCGACCATGTCTCCCAGTTCGCTGGCCCTCGGAGAGATCACCGGTATGATCCCCGAGCGCACGTTCGTACTGGAACCCATGACCGAGGACATCGACATTCCCGACGAGTTGGACGGCCTGCGCCTGGCCGCGGCCACCCTGACTGTGGACCTGTACAACGGCACGGGCATCGCCGGCGACATCGATCTGGAACTCACCGCCCGCAACGCCGCGGGTGAGACGGCGACCCTGGCCACTACCGCAACCATCGCACCTTCGCGCAGCGAGGGCATGGCGCGAACCACGATCCGCCTGGACGAAACCAACAGCACCATAACTGACCTGATCAGTATCCTGCCTGAAACGTTCACCTTCAGCGGACAGGTCAGCGTGGGCGGCAACGATGAAATAGGTACCGTCCGCCCCGGAGACGAGGCCCTGGTGCTCTGGCGTACGGATGCGCCGCTGCGTCTGTCCATCGAGAGCTCGGAGATCGACCGTAACCCGGCCGCACTCGATCTGGACCAGGACCTGCGCGACCAGTTGGACGACCACCTCCTGTCGGCCGAGATCGTGGTCGAGATCGGTAACCACTTCCCCTTCGGTCTGGACGTGGAGTTCCTGGTCGGCCCCGATTCGCTCTCCGCCCTGAACGATCCCGAACTGACCATCGGACCCTTGATCGTCGATTCGGGACTGATCGGCGAGACGACCTTCTATGTGGAAGAATCCGTGACCACACGTCACGTCATCACCCTGAACGAGACACAGATCCGCGCCTTTACGCGACCGAATGCCTTCACGGCTTTACGCGCCCTGATCCCCGGCACAAACGGGGCCGAGGTGATACTGCGCTCCGGGGACGGACTCACCGCCCGCGGCGCCCTGACCGTGGAAATCCTGATCGAAGACGACTGATCCGCGCCAGCGCGCAAGGAGATCGGATGCTCAACAACAAGATGATGTCACACCGTCGATCCCTGCCGTCGCGTTTGGGCGTGACGGTCGCGCTGGCCGGATTGGTCTTCGTAGTCGTGTGTGGCGCGGTACCGGTTCTCGCCCAGGGACAAGTACGAGCCATGGGTTTGTCCGGAGCCTATACCGGTGCGGCGCGGGGATTGGATGCGGTGGACTGGAACCCGGCGAACCTAGCGCTGGACGGAGACCGCGGTCTGTCGGTGGGGTTGGCCTCCGTCTCACTCGACCTGAACAACAACGCCTTCTCCCTGGCCCGGTACAACGAGATCACCGGCGCGGTGCTCACCAGCGCCGACAAGGACAAGATCCTCCGCGACATTCCCAACGAGGGTTTCATTCTGGATGCCAACATGCACGCATCGGTCCTGGGCTTCAGCATGGGATCCTTCGCCCTGACGTTCCAGGGGCTGGCCGGAGGATCGGGCGTGCTGGATAAGGATTTTTTCGATCTGATCCTGATGGGCAATGAGATCGGCCAGAGCTTCTCCTTCGAAAACACCGACGGCGAAGCCTATGCCGTGGGCGCGGCCACCTTGTCCTACGCCACCCCCGTGATCACACGGCGAAGTTACCGGCTGTCGGCCGGCATCAACGCCCGCTACCTCTATGGCCTTTATGACTTCACGGTCGAAAACGCCAGCGGCAGCATCGTGGCCGACATGGACGGCGTCAGCGGCGAAGCCAACGCCTCGGTGCTCACGTCCCAGGGCGGGAGCGGCTACGCCATCGACATGGGGCTGGCCCTCCAACTGCCGCGGGGCTGGACCATGGGTCTGGCCGTGAGTAATGCGATGAGCAACCTGAACTGGGATACGGATGTCGAGCGCCGCATCTGGAGCGCATACGGCGATTCGGTCACCGCCAGCACCGACGACATCGACGCCCGCATCACCGAGAGCGACACCACCTACGCGGCCGCGGCCTATTCACGATCTCTGCCGACGATGGTGCGCATTGGCGCCAGCAACCGGTTCGGTCCCCTCCTGCTGGGAGTCGACTTCTCGCGCGGTATCGAAAAAAGAGCCGGTGTTTCGGACAAGCTGGCCATGGACCTCGGCATGGAATGGCGTCTGACGTCGTGGCTGCTGCCCCGCCTGGGTCTGGGGTTCGGAGGCGAAGTCCGGCGCGGCGCAGCGGGACTAGGACTCGGAATCGGCCCGGTACGCTGGGACCTGGCCGTCGCCAACCGCGGGAAGATCATACCCAACGACACCAAGGGTCTGGCCTTCGCTTCGGGTTTGTCGCTCGATTTCTAGATCAGTCCGAACGGTAGGTCTCGCAGCGGTAGGTTTCGGCGAAGGCCTCGACCAGGATCTCCTCGAATTCGGTCAGATCCGATCCCCTGATCTCCCGGTCGAGCTGCTCGCCGAGGTGGGTGGTCGCGCCCAGCAGGCGAGTGCGCTCTTCGTCTCCGTCTCTCGTTCCCTTCAGACAGGCGAGCAGATCCACATGCCCCGGCCCGGTGAGGATTGATCCGTGCTGCAGGAAGGTGTCCGTGAGACGCCTCTGGGCCGACCCCACGAGCTTGCGCCCGTCCACGGTGATTTCATGGCGTCCCGCCGACTGGAAGCAGACCGCGCCACGCGCCTGTGCCAGGGACTCGCCCCCCGAGACATCGGGTGACAGGCCCAGTTTGCGCAGGAACACAAGCAGCGCGTCGTTGATCGAGGTGTAGGCTTCGTTGAGAGTCTCACCGAAGACGGACCCGCGCGCATCGGCCACGACCGCATAGGTCAACTCGTCGCTGTGCAGGATGGCGCGCCCGCCCGTGGGACGACGCACGAGGCCGTAACCACGGCGAGCTATGGCTTCGACGTCGAAATCTGTTTCCGGCTGATGATATCCGTAGCTGACCGCGGGGGGCGACCAGCGATAGAGACGCAGGACAGGATCGTCACCGGGACAACGGTCCTCCAGTAGACGAGCGTCCGCCGCCATGTTTTCAGCACCGCTTCGGGATCCCGCATGAATGACGCGCAGTCTCACGATCTACCCGCAGTTGCAGGGCCCGTACCAGCTCAGGTCGGGCTTGCGGGCCGCGCCGGCTTCGTCCAGCCGGGAAACGGGCGTGATCAACGGAGCCTCGTGCAGGAGTTCGGGCGACTCCTCGGCCTCACGGCGGATTTCGCGCATGATCTCCACGAAAGCGTCCAGGGTTTCCCGGGACTCGGTCTCGGTGGGCTCGATCATCATCGCCTCCTCCACGATCAACGGGAAGTAGATCGTCGGCGCGTGCACGCCGTAGTCGAGCAATCGTTTGGCGATGTCCAGCGTCCGCACGCCGTAGAGGTCCTTCCAGTCCTTGCCGGTGGCTACGAACTCGTGCAGACAGCCGTCGGCATGCTCCACCTGCAGGATGTCTTCCAATCGCTTGCGCAGGTAGTTGGCGTTGAGCACCGCACGCTCGGCTACGCGGGTCAGCCCGTCGCCGCCGAGCCGCAGGATGTAGGCCAGGGCCCTCAGGCATACGCCGATATTACCGTAGAAGGCGTGAATGCTGGGACGCTCGCCGCCTTCATCGCCGGCCAGCCCGTAGACACCGTCGACCTGAACGATATCGGGTCCGGGCAGGAACGGCGCCAACTCCTCGGTGACGCAGATGGGACCCGCGCCCGGACCGCCACCGCCGTGAGGCGTGGAGAAGGTCTTGTGCAGGTTGAGATGCACCACGTCGAACCCCATGTGTCCCGGCTTGGCCTTGCCCAGGATGGCGTTCATGTTGGCGCCGTCCATGTACAGCCGGCCGCCGGCCTCGTGGACCACGCGCGCCACTTCGACGATGTCCGTCTCGAAGAGCCCCAGAGTGTTGGGATTGGTGATCATGATGCCCGCCGTATTCGGTCCGACGGCCTCGCGCAGGGCCGCCAGGTCCAGGCGCCCGTCGGGCTGGGAGGCGATGGTGACGGGCTTCATCCCTGTCATCACGACCGAGGCCGGATTAGTCCCGTGGGCCGAGTCGGGGATCAGCACGTCCACGCGGTGATCATCGCCGTTGGCCAGGTGGAAAGCCCGGATGGTCAGCATGCCCAGGAACTCGCCGTGGGCGCCGGCGGCGGGCTGCAGGCTGCAGGCGTCGAAACCCGTGATCTCGCAAAGGGCGTCCTGCAGCAGCGTCAGGGCACAGAGCAGGCCCTGGATGTCGGTCTCGTCCTGCTCCGGATGCAGGGTCGTGAAACCCGGCAGGGCCGCAATGCGCTCGTTGATGCGCGGGTTGTACTTCATGGTGCAACTGCCCAGGGGGTACAGGCCGCGTTCGATATGGTGGTTCAGGACCGAGAGGCCCGTGTAGTGGCGCATGACGTCCTGCTCCGACAGGGCGGGCAGGTCGCAGGGCTCGTCACGACGCAGATCCGCCGGCAGATCGTAATCCAACGTGTCGCCGCGCCAGGTCGGCGGCATGACGCCGCGGCGGCCGGCGCTGCCCTTGGTGAAGAGGTTGTCCTGGAGATTGGCGCCCCAGCGGCCGCACGTGTTGCACTTGTTGATGTCAGTCATCGCCCTGCGCCTCCAGGAAGTCCCGCACCAGTTCCCCGTATGTCTCGATCTCGTCGGCCGTACGTCGCTCGGTCACCGCGACCAGCATGTCCTGATCCCCGCATCCGGCGATACCGTCCAGCGGGATGCCGGCCAGCAGTCCCCGGTCGCGGGCGAAGTCACGGAACTCGTGGGCTGGACCGGGCAGCCGGACCACCAGTTCGTTGAAGAACGGACCGTCACAGGGGAAAGTCACGCCGTCGATACGTCCGAGCACGGCGTGCAAGGCCGCCCCGCGAATACGGTTCGCCTCGCCCAGGGCTTTGAAGCCTTCACTCCCCAGGAGGGCAAGCGTGATGGTGGCGCGGGTCATGTTCAGACCCTGATTGCTGCAGATGTTCGATGTGGCCTTCTCACGCCGTATATGCTGCTCACGAGTCTGCAGCGTGAGGACATAGCCGTTGCGCCCCTTGCTGTCGACGGTTCGGCCGGCCACTCGGCCCGGGATCATGCGCTTCAGCGCATCGGTACAGGACAGGAAACCCAATAACGGGCCGCCCCATCCACAGGGAATGCCGAAAGGCTGGGCTTCGCCCACGGCGATGGACGCGCCGTAGTCCGCCGGCGGCTTGACCATCGACAGGGACACCGGATTGACCACGGCGATGAGCAGGGCACCGCTCTCCCCCAGAGCCCCCGACAAAGCGCCGGTCGGCTCGAGCCGACCCAGGTAGTTGGGCGTCTGCACGACGACCGCACCGATGGTCTCGTCGACCAGGCCGGCCAGGGCCGCCATGTCCGTGGCGCCGCTCGCGTCCCGGGGCGCAGTGACGATCTCGACGCCTTCACCCTTGAGATGTGTTTCCGCCACATGTCGATAGCGCGGGTTGAGCACCTCAGGCAGGACAACACGCTTGCGCCGCGTCTTGGAGAGGGCCATCAGAATCGCCTCGACCATGGCCGAAGCCCCGTCGTACATGCTGGCGTTGGCAACCGGCAACCCCGTCAGTCTGGTGACGAAGGTCTGCCATTCGTAGATGACCTGCAGCGTCCCCTGGGACACCTCCGCCTGGTACGGCGTGTAGGCGGTGAGGAATTCGCTGCGGCTGGACAAGGCGTCCACGGCGGCCGGGATATACGTGTCGTAGACACCGCCGCCCATGAAGGAGACCAGCTGGTCCTGCCCCGTGTTCAAGGCCGCCAGATTGCTCATCACCCGCCAGACCTCCTCTTCCGAAAGGGAGTCGGGCAGATCCAGGTCGGCGCCGTTCCGCACGTCGGCGGGAATCGACGCGAACAACTGGTCGACATCC
>DAOVZQ010000427.1 GCA_030635025.1 bacterium | reverse complement strand
TCATGCAAACGAGCGGACACGACGCCGGCGACCGGTATCGTCACACGCGCCGTCACACGGGTCAGCCAACAACCGAAGTGACCGTCGGTCCCGTCGTATTCGGTGCACACCGTATCGTGATGGCCGCCGGGCCCTGCGCCGTCGAACGCGACGGTAACCTGCTGCGTGTCGCCCGGGCCGTGGCCGAAGCCGGCGCCACACTCCTGCGCGGCGGTGCCTTCAAGCCCCGCACGTCACCCTACGATTTCCAGGGACTGGGCGAGGAGGGCCTGAAACTCTTGTCCGAGGCCAAGGACGTCACGGGCCTGCATATCCTGACCGAGGTACTGGATCCTCGCGACGTCGACCTGGTGGCCCAGCATGCGGACATGCTCCAGATCGGCAGTCGCAGCGTGCAGAACTTCCCATTGTTGCGGGAGGCCGGCGCCTCAGGGCGCCCCGTGCTTCTCAAGCGCGGTATGATGACCACCGTCGACGAGTGGCTGTCCTCGGCTGAATACCTGCTCGACGCGGGCGCCGTGGGCGTCGTACTCTGCGAGCGCGGCATCCGGACTTTCGAGACCTCCACCCGCAACACGCTTGATCTCAACTCGGTGGCCTATCTGCGCGCACGTACCCATCTGCCCCTGATCGTGGATCCCAGCCATGCCGCCGGCGACGCCAAGCTCGTAACGGCATTGAGCAGGGCCGCTGTGGCCGTCGGGGCCGACGGCCTGCTCGTCGAGGTCCATCACGATCCGGCCCGGGCCTACAGCGACGGCGAGCAATCACTTGCACCGGACCAGTTCGCCCGTACCGTCGCCGAGTGTCGTGCCGTAGCCCAGGCCGTTGGCCGGGATCTCTAGATATGGTAGATACCACAAAAACACCATCCCGCCTGGTGCCCATCGACACCGTGATCGCCATCGACGGTCCGGCCGGTTCCGGCAAATCAACGACGGCCCGGGCCCTGGCCAAGCATCTCGATCTGATCTACGTGGACACCGGCGCCATGTACCGTGCACTGACCTGGGCGGCCGGGGAGGCCAGGGTCGCATTCGACGATGCGGACAGTCTCGCCGAGCTCCTGGCTTCGGCCGAACTGCGACTCGCTCCACGGAACGGCGAGACCCGGGTCACCTGGAACGGTCGCGACATTTCCACCGAGATCCGCACACCCGCTGTTGAGACGAACGTTTCCGTCGTGGCCGCCCACGCCGAGGTCCGCCATCGCATGGTTGATCGCCAACGGGCACTCGGCAGAGACGTCGGCGTCGTCATGGAAGGCCGTGACATAGGCTCGGTGGTCTTCCCCCTGGCTTCGGCGAAAATCTATCTCGACGCCACGCTCGAGGCCCGTGCCGAGCGTCGCCTGCGGCAACATCGCAAACGAGGCGTCACCATTTCTCGCGAAGATGTCATGAGCGAGGTCGCCGAACGCGATCGGCGTGACAGCTCGAGAGAAGAGAGTCCCCTGACCATCTCGCCCGATGCCATCCTGATCGACAACAGCGCCCTGTCCCTGCAGGAGCAGCTCGAAGAGACCACCGAGGCCGTACTGCGCGTCCTGGACGAGAAGCAGCCCTGCCCCGTACGATCGGACCGTCATCCGCGCGACATACCGTTCCGATATCGCGTGGCCTACACCATCATGGGCGCCATGGGCCGTTTCATGGGCGTCAAGGTTTACGGTCGCGAAAACGCCAATCGGCCTGAAGGCATGATCGTGGCTCCCAACCATATCAGTATCTGGGATCCGCCTATTCTCGGCTCGGCCATGCACAACATTGCGCCCATTCGATCCATTGCCAAAGCGGAGCTGTTCCGCTACTGGCCCCTGCGCTGGATGTACAGATTCCTGGACGCGATCCCCATCAAACGGTCCATCTACGACGCAAAGGCTTTCGATCTCGCGACCGCCTGCCTGGATGAGGGTTCCGATATTCTGTTTTTTCCCGAAGGCACGCGACAGGTCTTCGGATCCCCCGGTCCGGTCCGCAACGGCATCGGCATGCTGATGCAGCGTACCGGCGCCCCGGTCGTGCCCGTCATGATCCGGGGCACCATGGCACCGATGCCCGCCTGAAGGACGGCGAAGAGCAGGTAGCCAAGGACGAAGTAGACGATGCCCAGAATCATCACGTTCTGGGGCATCTGGATGCTGGCAAACTCCCCACCGATTGCACCCGAAGCCAGGCGCACCAGGACGGACATGGACAGCAACCAGACCATCATCTGCAGCAGTCCGGCAGCACCAAGCCCGAGCACCTTCCCGGCGAGCAACTGCCGGGTGGAAACCGACGAGAGCAGGACTTCCATTATGCGGTTCTCTTTCTCCTCACCGAGACCCTGGAGCAGGTAGCCCGAAGAGCTCCCGATGGCCATTACCAGCAGGAACCCGAATAAAAAGGGGACGACGAAGGCAGCAGCTCCGCCCTGGTCAGACGCTATCCTGCCTTCTTCGTCAAGCCGGGTACTCTGGAGCCACATCGGTGACTTGACCCGCTCGGCAACATCGGGGTTTATCTGCCCTTCAAGGAGGTTACTCTGCAGGAAGGCCCTCATCGCCCACCGGGTCTCATCAGGCACCTCCAGTTCCTTCTCCAGCAGGTACCTGGGGATAACACCACTAGCCACGTAGTCCCCGGGAATGACGAAGTACTCGTCGATATCCTCTGCCAGTAGAGCATCTGTGGCCTTGTCCTCTGTCTCAAAGAGCGTGAAGGTGATGTTTCCCTGACTGGTGTAGCCCTCAAAGCCGCCAACCTCATCCACATACCCTATTAACGGTACGTCACCAGGGTCAGACGGGTTGTCGATGGCCTGAACAATCTGATAGATGCCGATGGCACCGAAACCGATGAGAGGGAACATTATCATCATGATGATGAAGCCCTTCCGCTTCACCAGTGTGAGAAACTCGTGCCGGACTATCAGCCAGGTCTTGCTCATTGTTGCTCCTCAATCACCTGGAGGAATATGTCATGCAATGGAGGAGTGGTTACCTCAAAACGCTTTATCACGATACCCTGGCTCACCAGTTGCGCCAGCACCTGCTGCGGCGTTGTCTCCGCCGCCAGCAAGAGTTCGGCAAATCCATTATGTTCCTGCTGTCGGACCACCCCGGTTACTTCATTGAGTCTGCCTTCATACTCTACGACGACAGAATTGTTACGATACCGTTCTTT
>DAOVZQ010000277.1 GCA_030635025.1 bacterium | reverse complement strand
GGCACGTTCCTGATCCTGCTCGACGCTTACGAACAGGCCACCGGCGATACCGATGTGCTGGTCGATCGCCGCGAGGAGATCGTTACGGTAGCCGAGTTGCTGATGTCCCTGCAGGTCGAGGACGGGTTGGTGCGTGTCTCGCCGGATGACGGCACGCACTATCTGATGGACAACTGCGAGGCCTACGGTGGACTGCTGGCCTGGTCGGCCCTGGAGCGGCGGCTGGGGTGGGACGCCGGCCCCCGCTACCTGGCGGCGGCCGAACATCTGCGACAGGCGATCATGACGAGGCTCTACGACCCGGTCACGCATCGTTTCCACTGGGCCGAGAGCGACGCCGAGATCCACGTTTCCACCTGGGACACGTACTATCCCGATGCGTTGGCCCAGCTCTTCCCCGTCCTCTACGGAGTGATTCCGGCGGGAGAGGAAACGGCGCAGTCCTTGTGGCGGGAGTTCGCGGCGAGGTACGATCCGCGTTCGGGCGACATCCTGTCGTCCAGCGAGCGGACCCTCATCGAGTTGACACGTGAGAGGGTGGAACAGTGAGTATTGCGAGACGTGGCAATCGAGTGACGGCCCTGGTGGTCATAATGGCGGTCGTGGGATTGTTGCCGGCCACGCCGTCGAGCGCAGCCGATACGGCGGCGGATTGGCTCCAGTCCAGGGGAGAGCCCGGCTATCGTCTGGATCTAGACCTGACCGCCGACATGCTCAGCCCCGGCGATCTCTACGGGAACTGGCACACGGCGACGGCCACGCTCTACGTGCGCACCCTGCCCAGGATCACGCCTTTTATCCAGACCGGTTTGTTCGAGCGCGAGAACAGCGATGTGGGACTGACTCTGGGAACCTATGCCGATTTGACGTCCCGCCTCTATTCCTACTCAGCGTTCACTACGGGCGGCAAGTCCCACTATCTGCAGCGCCACCGGTGGGATCATGCTTTCCACTACAACACGGGACCCTTGATCGCCGTTTTGGCCGGTGGATGGCTGGAAGATTACGACGGTCATGAGGACTGGTATATCGCCGGTGGTCCACGAGTGTGGCGGGGATCGCTGATTGCCGAGTACCGTCTGACGCGGACGCAAAGCGATCCGGGCGCGCGGGTCGGTTGGAAGCACCTGTTTTCATGCGGTTGGGGCGCCGAAGGACGATCCTGGCTCTTCGTCAATCTCACCCTGGGGCAGGAACGCTATACGGCCACCTGGGTCACACCCTACGAGCCGGTCGATCATGACTTCGTGGAGATCGCCGCCAATTACCAGCGCTGGCTGAGGCCTCGCTTGGGCATCAAACTGCAGGCTGGCTATCTGGATCTGGGCGAGGGCCTGGACGGGTATGAGAAGGTGAGCCTGGGCGTGGGGGCTTTCTTCGAGTTCTGATTCAAGGGCAGGACACCATACAGAAAGACGGGGTCGGCCGAGCCGACCCCGTCTTGTCGTTTCATCCTAACGACGATAGCCGTGCCGGATGGCGGGAGTGGTCGCTTTATCGTTGAGGCAGTCGCCGGTGCCCGGGCCGAAGCCGGTGCCGTCGGCCGGGCCGGTACCGTCACCGGTGCCGTCGCCGTAACCGTAGTGACCGACACCGAGGCCCTTGCCGAACGTATCGCCGATGCCGTTTGCGCCGTAACGATTGCCGGTCCCGTCCATGGCCGGGACGTAGTCGGGATCGAGGCCGTTGGGGATGCCGTCGCCGTCGGCGTCGGGGGCCAGGTCGTTATAGCCGTCGCCGTCTTCGTCGATGAAGTTGCAGATGCCGTCGCCGAGTCCGGGGCCAAAGCCCTGGGCGTTTGCGAGGGTGGCCGTCAGGGCGAAAGTGACCAGAAGGGTCAGCAGGATCAGAGTGCGATTCATGGTTGGCTCCTTGTTCAGTTTGTCTAGGCGAGTCTGTAGTTCTGAAGCTTCACAAGTGCACATTGCAACCGATGTGCCATGGTGTGCCTGGAGTGCGCAAAGTTTGTATGGTGCTGGTACGCTAGTAGATACGGAATACTGCATTGGGGGCGAAGGTGTGCCCACAGGGACACGTCGCAAGGAACTACGAGGATATGAATCGCGGGGCGCAGATCACTGCGAGGCGTGAGACCTGGGAGGAGTCATACGGAAAACGTCTCCGAGCCGTAACCCGGAGACGATGATCTGTAGTCATGAAAGCCGCGTCATGCTTCCGAGCGTTACGTCACCATTTCAGCGTGAGCGATGATGTCATATAGTATCCGGTATAATCGTAGTTCGGTATGGTCGATCCCTGATCCCGCAAACCGAGTTGGAGCCGCAACAGCGGACTGGTCATGTCGCCACCCAGCTTGCGTTCGATGCCCACGAATACGGCGGCGACGTCGTCTTCACGCACCGCGCCGCTATCCTCGCTCGCAAAGAGCATCTCTCCGTAGTCGTGCCGGCCCCATGACCCGCCCATTTCGATCCAGGTCTGTGAGGGGCCCAGGATCTTCAGGATGAGTCGGGAGTCCAGACCATCGTAGGCGTAGTGGTCGAGTACCGGGCTGTCGTAGACGTCGTCGGCGACGTAATGGGGAAAATCCGAGAGGCTCCATATGTTCTTGAGCCACCCGCGCAGCGCCACACGTTCGGAAAAACCCTGGGCGAAATTGAACCGCGCCGCGATCTGGGATGTAGAGGGGGACTCAAGGGTCTCCCAGATACGCGACGCGGTCGGATCGTCGAATGTCTTGACGCCGTAGTCCAAGGCCAGGCCCAGGGTCGTGCGGCTTTCGGAATATCGCTGCATTTCCAGGTGGGCGTGGGGCTCGATGAAACTCTCTTCGGGAAGGTCGCTGTACCTTCGAATGCGCATGGCCGCATAGCCGCGGCCCAGGGTCCGGTCACCGAAGTAGCTCTTGAAGGCGAAGTATCCATAGCCCTCGAAGTAGTCGTAGACATCGTAATAGCCGTCGTGGTTTCGCACGGATGCCTGTGCGCCTGCGCTGAGGCTTCCGCGCTGCCCGGGTGAGCTGCGGAACCATTCGGCTCCCATGGCGTGTCGACGCGAGCCGAGGTTCGTGTCGCCTCCGAAGCGGGTGACATTGCCTTCGTATCCGAACCGCACGGCGTGGGACTCACCTTTGAGCGAAGTGTCGAGGATGAGGCCACTGCTGAGATAGCCGGCGGCCGTGTCGTACTGAAGGCCCAGGGGGTGTTCGAAATAGCCGCTGCTCAGGTTGAGGCGGCCGTTGATGTCCGCAGCGGTCGCCATTGTCGCGAGGAGACCCACGACGAGTTGGGAGAGGATGACGAACGCTGATTTCATGCTTGGCTCCGGGGGGGGGCGAAGCGGGACCGGCCAGGGCCGGTCCCGCCAAGTGGGTCGTTTCTAGCGGCGTCCGTGTCGGCCGTTGACGTTCTCGCCGGTGGCGGTGCCATCGCCGTCGCAGTCACCCGTGCCGGTGCCGGGGCCGAAGCCGGTGCCGTCGCCGGGGCCGGCGCCTTCGCCGGAGCCGTCGCCGGGACCGTAGACGAATCCGAAGCGGTTCATGTTGCCCATGCCGTCCTCACCGAAACTCTTGGCGAAGAGGTTTCCGTCCTGGTTCATGCCGAAGTGGTTGCCGGTGCCGTCCTGGGGGCGGACGTAATCGGGATCCAGGCCGTTGGGGATACCGTCGCCGTCGGCGTCGGGAGCGAGGTCGTTGAAGCCGTCGCCGTCTTCGTCGATGAAGTTACAGATGCCGTCGCCGGGACCGAAGCCCTGGGCGTTGGCGGCTGCGGTCATCAGCACGATCGCTGCAAGCACGGCCAGGATGTAGAATAAGCGATTCATTATGTCCTCCACCTGTTATGGCGCTATGCGCCGGGTTCTCATTGCTGGCCTCACCTACTGCAACCCGTGTGCCGTAATCAGCCATATCTGGTCGTCAATCATAAGGTCCTGCAAATGCGATAGATACGTCGGAATGGGACGGTGTAGGCGGTGTACGTGCAAGGACACTTCGCAGATCTCCACGGAGGGTGAGGACAGCCCGCGCAGATTTCTGCGGACGCCCTCACGTGGTCCGTGTCATTCGTTTTCTGGGTTTCGCCACTTCTTCAGCTTGTAGCGCAGTCCGCTCTCGGTCAGTCCCAACTGCCGGGCTGCATCGCTCTGGTTGCCGTGGAAGCGGGCGAGGGTTTCGTTGACGATCTTCTTCTCGATGCGCTCCATGAAGGCTGGCAGATCCCCGTCGACTTCACCGGTTCCCGGTTGTGACGCATCCGCGGGACGACGTTCGCTCAGGGCCGGCGGCAAGTCCTGCTCGTGGATGACCTCGCCACGCGTCATGACAACGGTTTGTTCGATGACGTTTTCCAACTCGCGGACGTTGCCCTTGTAGGGATGGGACATGATCCGGTCCATGGCTTCGCGACTGAACGTGCGCGCGGGGCGGTCGTAGCGTCCGGCGTAGCGCTCGAGGAAATGCGTCGCGAGTTCGGGGATGTCTTCGCGACGATCTCTCAAGGGCGGCAGGACGAGACTCACCACGTTGAGGCGGTAGTATAGATCTTCCCGGAAGGTCCCTTCACCGATGGCGGTTTCGAGATCACGGT
>DAOVZQ010000494.1 GCA_030635025.1 bacterium | reverse complement strand
TCACCCAGTTTGTCGACCTGCCCGACGTGGCGCCCGGCGCGACCGTCACGGCCGACGCGTCCTTCGTACTGGGACTTGACGCCGACCTGCCCACTGGCCGCGGCGTGGTGCTGCAGTTCGTGATTTCCGACGACGGCGAGTGGTATCAGGCCTCGCTCCACCGTGAGTTGGTCGTCGGCGACGTGGACGCGGGCGCGCCTGTCGGCCCCGACGCCTACGGCTACTATGCCGTCGACAGCGCCGACATCGACTACCCGGGATCGGTCCCGGAATACCGCTGGACGCATCTGGATCCCGTCATGGGGGGAGAGGGCGACGAGATCGCTTTTCCCACCGACAATGCCTTTGTCCTGACCGACCTGCCCTTCGCCTTCCAATACTACGGACAGACGTACTCGGGACAGATCCGGATCAGCGAGAATGGATGGATCAGCTTCGATACCGGCGATGAATTCGAATTCTACAACTGGCCCATGCCCAACACGCACGGCAACCATTCGGTCATCGCGCCCTTCTGGGACAACTTCAACGCCACGATTCCCGGCACGAGCGGCGTGTTCACGCGGTACGACGTGTCGGCCGGCACCTACACGGTCGAGTGGAGCCGCATGGTTCACTACCTGTCGGCCCTGGACGATGCCGATCCGCCCCTCGACGACATCCAGACCTTCCAGGTCGTGCTGTACGACCCGTCGGTCCACGTCACGTCGACCGGCGACGGTGAGATTCTCTTCCTGTACCGCCAGGTGGTCAACTCGGACCACCTGCGACAGTACGCCACGGTGGGCCAGGAGGATGCGTCGGAGTCCGACGGTCTCGAACTGACCTACGCCGGCGTCTATGCGCCGGGAATGGCTCCGATCGGGCCGGGTCTGGCGGTCAAGCTCACGACCGACGCCCCGGTTTACAATCCGTACGTCGTGTCCGCTTTCACATTGGCTCGTCAGGGTGAAGCCGTGGAGCTGACCTGGCGAGTGGACGACTCGCGACCGCTCACCGGCTGGTCGATCGTGCGTGTCGACGCAAACGGCGAAACCGTCCTCAACGCAAATCCCCTGGCCGCGGGCGTGCGAGGCTATATCGATGAGGGCGCCGCGACCGATGCGGTCTACCGTCTGTACTCCCTGCACCCCTATGGTCATCGAAATCTGGCCGGATCGGCTGATCTGACCACGGCCACCGGCACCGAAGGCCTCGTCCGTTTCGTCCTGCACCCCGTGCAACCGAATCCGACGCGGGGCGATGCCCGCATCGCCTTCACCTTAGGTAACGGCGGACCCGCCACCCTGCGTGTCTACGACGTGGCCGGCCGGCTCGTGAGGGTTCTGCTGGATGACGAACGACCTGAGGGCCCCTCGAGTCTGACCTGGGACGGGCGTGACCATCGCGGACAAGACGCGGCGGCCGGAGTCTATTTCATGCGTCTAGAAAGCGGCGGCGAGGCCCGGACGCAAAAACTGTTGATGGTTCGATAGGAGCGAACGACGTGAAGTTCATCCTGTTCCTGCTGGCGGTGATCACGACCCTCGGAGTGTGGGAGATGGCTCGGCATCGCTAGATGAGGGGTTGGATTCCGCTGCGCATCCATGTGAACGGGAGCCGGGGCAAGTCCTCGGTCACGGGATTGATCGCCGCGGGTCTGCAGGCGGGCGGTCTGCGCACTTGCGCCAAGACGACCGGTTCCGCGGCCCGTTTCATTCACGTCGACGGCAGTGAATCGCCGATCGTACGTCGCAGTTCGCCCAATATTCGCGAGCAGCTGCGCGTCTTCAGGCAGGCCGTGGCGGAGAAGGCCGACGCGCTCGTGCTCGAATGCATGGCCGTGCGCCCCGACCTGCAGTGGACCTGCGAACATCGTATCGTCGACAGCACCCACGGCGTGATCACCAACGTCCGGTCCGACCATCTCGAAGTGCAGGGACCGCGTCTGGACGACGTGGCGCGCAGCCTGGCCGGCACGGCTCCGGCGCATGCCAAACTGTTCGCTGCGGAGACGGCCTTTGCGCCCTATCTGGCCCGCCGGGCCGAGTCCCTGGGATCCACGTTCATGTTGACCGATCCATCGACCGTGAGCGATGCCGATCTCGTACCCTTCGACTACGTGGAATTCGCCGAAAACGTAAGCCTGGCCCTGGACGTGTGCGAGTCGGCCGGCGTCGACCGCCCGACGGCCTTGGCCGGCATGTGGTCCGTCAAGCCGGACGTGGGCGCCCTCGATTTGACCCCCGTGGTGGCGCCTGGCAAAGACATACGCTTCGTCAACGCCTTCGCCGCAAACGATCCCGAATCCACGGCGCGTATCTGGGAGCATCTGAACCTCGGCGAGCGGCCCGACGAGGCCGTCGTTCTCTACAACAACCGGGCCGACCGCATGCGACGCGCCCGCGACCTGGCGACCCTGTTCGGCGGCGTCGTCCGCGGGTTCGGGGTGACGCTCGTGAGCGATGCGCACACGACCGAGGATCTGGGTGCGTTGGGAGGTGCGCCGCCCGAAGCGGTGATCGCC
>DAOVZQ010000416.1 GCA_030635025.1 bacterium | reverse complement strand
TGTACAGGGAATTTCCGGAGCTGAGAATGATGAAACGATTGGGCCTGACCCGTCTAGCCTTGCCGGACGCAGTGATTTTTATCGATACTCCGGCTGCGGTCTCGATGGCGCGGATCAAGAGCCGGGGCGAAAAAATGCAGGTGCACGAGACCGAGAACAAACTGGGTCACCTGCGCGAAGCCTATCTGTTGGTCGTCGATGCAGTGCGCGAGTCCATGGGTCTGCCGGCAATCGTGCTGGACGGAAGTCGCGATGTGGACTCGATCGCGGCCGAGGCCCGACGCGTTGTGAATGGTGTCCGCGCTACAGCGGGAGGAAACGGGGAATGAGTACGCCCATCGACGTGATCGCGACGACCGTCTCGGGGTCCATTAGTGACTGGAGTAAAGTAGAACGCATCCGACCCCTCTTCGCCGAGCACGGCTTCGACGATCTGCGCCTGCATGTGGTCGACAGTCACTCGGAAGCGCGGGCGCAAGCTCGACAGGTATTGTCCGAGGACCGACGTCTGCTCATCTCGGCGGGTGGTTCGGGAACCTTCAATGCGGTGCTCGAGGGTTGCTGTGATGCGAAGGTATCTCTGGGCGACATCCGCCTGGGCTTCCTGCGCAAAGGTTCGGCCGACCTACTCGGCAAGGTCCTAGGTATGCCGGACGAGATCGAGGCCGCCGTGGCCGTCTTCGCCGAGTCGATTCGTGCGGGGCACGTTATGCCCTGCGACGTCCTGTCAGCCCGTAGTCAAATCGGCGATGCCGCACCCAGGCACTTCGTCGGCTACGGCGGCACAGAAATCTTCGGTCGCATCCCGCATTTCACCGAGAACCGATTCATGAAGTGGTACAAGGGTGTACTCAGCCAGGTCTTCGGCGATCTCGGCCCCTTTACGCTGGGCATGACGCTGGCCTTGCTCGAAAAGACACTGAAAGGCCCCTGCGGCCGACGGAATTGGCAGATCGTGTTGGATGCGCAGGAAGTCGAGGCCGGACGCTACCAGGCTCTGATCATCGTCAACGGTTATCTGGGGCCTGACATGCCCTACTCGGATGATGAACTCGGCTCGGGATGTTTTCATCTCTTTGCGCTCAAGGACCTGGGCGTCAGACGCCTGATCGGCCAGGTACGCCACGCTCGGAACGGCTCGATCATGTACAATCCGGACAAATGGGGAATGGCGCACTACGCCGTCGAGGGAACTCTTCGCCTGGAGCCCAGGGGCAAGGGATCATTCCCCCTCAATGTGGATGGTTCGACGCTTCAATGCAGAGGAGCCGCAACCATCGAGCGCGTGGACAGTATCAGCTTGATCGCGCGTCTGCCTGCCTGAATACGGGTTTTTTTATTGGCGATCGCTTGTCGCTGAATATTCCGACCGCACTGAAATCCAATTGTAGGAATACCAGACCTCGCGGGACACATCAGATGCCAAGACAGTGCAAACCGGGGAGGTCTGAACTATGAACAGGGAAGCCCGCGAAGCTCTTGCATTTCATCGCAAGTTCGCGATTCTGGAGTACGCCAAATGTATAGGGAACGTCAAGGAAGCTTGCCGTGATTTTAGTGTGGCTGGATCATCATTTTACAGATGAAATAAAACTGTTGTGGCTTATGAAAACTCGTCCGCCCTGACATTCAAGGACTGATATGACTTCCCCCGTCAAGTCAGTACATCATCCTATTCACCTCTCCTTCTGTATCCCCTTGATCCAACAAAGTTTAGCGGAGGAGGCGGAGCCAGCAAATCACGACGGTTGATCCTGCTGATATCCGTGGGTTGGTTACCACCTTGCTTTGGTCCGTCGGGTGCCTTCCTCGGTCTTAGTCTCGAGCATCTGTCGCCAGACTCTAAGTCCTTTCGGGGGTTGCACCATAACCGGGGCCGCGCCTCCTCCATCATGATCTCGACTTTCGGTTCAGCTCACATCCCTCAGTGGAGTCTGTTTCGCTATCGCCCACACAAAGGCCGCCATTTCTCTCGCGATGGCCACGATCACCTTGTTGGTGTGCTTGCCGCTTGCGGAGAGCTTGCGATAGCGCTTACAAAGCCTGACCTGCGCTTTCCAACTGATGTCCTGTATATCCTGTGGAACGAGTTCGAGCCGCTGCCGCAAAAGCCGACTAACCCGTGCAGGGAACCGATAGGACCATGCCCCTTCAACCAAGACCCGACGTGCATGACTATTCCCCGACTTGGTGATCCCCCCGAGCTTGCGTTTCCGCCCGCTGGAGTGCTCGGAAGGCGTGAGACCGAGATAGCCCATCAGTTGCTTGGGATTCTCGAAGCGGGTGATGTCGCCGAGTTCAGCAATGAGTGTCGCCGCAGTGATGAACGCCACGCCCCTGAGTGCCTGGATGGCCACGACCACCGGCTTCATGCGCCAGCCGTCGACCTGGTCTCGGAGTTCTATCTCGATTCGTTCGACCCGCTCATGCCGTTCACTGATGGCGCGGACATACTCCTGGAAGACGATCTGCTGGGACGGTGTTTGGCAGGTCACCTCGCCGAGCCAGCGCAGATGAGCGGGCCCCCAGTTGGCTCGTCCTTCGTAGCGGATATCCTGCCTCAGAAGAAACGACTTGAGTCGGCGCTTGGCGGAACTGAGGTCCTTCATGGCGTCCTCACGGGCACGAGTGAGATCACGAATGGCTTCATCCTCGACCTTCGGGACATAGACGAACGTCAAGTCGCCGGCACGCATAGTGCGGGCCAGCACGACAGCATCGCGCCGATCGGTTTTCACGTGGTCGCCCGATCTCTTGGGGATCAGCGATGGCGCGACGACCCGGCAGGTTTGCCCCTTCTTGGTGAGATAGCGATAGAGCCAATAACCACAGGGCCCGGCCTCATAAACGAACACGAGATTGCGGCAACGAGAGAGGAGCTTCCTCACCAGCTTGTCGATGTCGCTCTGCCGAGTCCCGATGGGGCCGAGGGAGATGATCTCGGCACCCCGCTGCTCAGGGGCATAGGCGACGGTGATGGACTCCTTGTGAACATCGAGACCGACAAAGAGCTTCGTGGTAGACTGAGTCACGGCTGACCTCCCGGCGTGTGTGATGGTTGATAGCTCCACACATGTGGCTCTGGCCTTCACAGGCTAACCCACGATAAAGCCGGGGGTCAGCCACCTTCTTGGGAAGTCATAATGTCTTACGGCCCCGTGCCGATGAGTCCCGATTATGCTCAAACTCAGCCGACCCGTCCGCTGATACACGTTTTTACTTTTCCCGACGACCCGGTCCCCGGGATTAACGCTAATCGTAAATCTGGGGGAGATAG
>DAOVZQ010000246.1 GCA_030635025.1 bacterium | reverse complement strand
GCAGGGCCCAGACCATCCACATGGCCTCCCAAATGATCCGCTTCGACATCTTTGAAACGCCGACCTGACGATCGACGAACATGATCGGGATCTCCTTGATGCGGAAACCCCGTTTCCAGCAGTGGTAATTCATTTCGATCTGGAAGGAATACCCGTCGCTCTTGATCTTCGGCAAAGGCAGGGCTTCCAGCACTTTGCGCCGGAAACATTTGAAGCCGCCGGTCGAATCCTTGATGGACATACCGGTCACGATCCGTGCATAGATGTTCGCAGCCACGCTCAGGATCACGCGTCGCAGCGGCCAGTTCACCACCGTAACGCCGTACAGGTAACGGCTGCCCAGCACCACATCGTGCGTCTTGATCTCTTCGAGAAACTCGTCGAGGGCCGAAGGATCATGACTGAAGTCGGCGTCCATCTCGAAGATCACTTCGGCATCGGTGTTGGCCAGGATCCACTGGAATCCGGCGATATAGGCCGCGCCCAGGCCCGCTTTTTCAGGCCGCTCCAGAATTTTGACGCGACCGCCGAATTCCGGCAACGCCTTGACGATGGCGCCGGTCCCGTCGGGGGAATTATCGTCGACGACCAGCACCGAAATATCGGGATCGCGCTCCAGCACCTCGGGCACGATACGGCCGATATTGTCGGCTTCATTGTATGTGGGAATCACGACGACGCTCTTCAAGCTCCAGTCCTCCGTATCATGCGTCCGATCGATTCACCGGCGCACCGCGCCGGGGTACGACGAAACCGACTCCGAATATCAACGACAGCAGGATCAGCAAACCGCCAGCGGCGGTCACCGTCAATCCCTGTTTCATGGCAGGATCGCTGTAGACGAAACGAACCTCGTGATTTCCGGCCGACAAGGCGACCGCCCGCAACGCGTGGTCGGCTTTGAGCAGGGGCGCCGACTCACCGTTGATCGTTACCGTCCAACCCGGCATCCACATGTCGGCCAGCACCAGGATCGCAGGTGTTGGCGGCGCCGCGTTCAACACGATCTCGTTCATGCCGTCCTCGATGAACGTCACGGCCGGCAGGGGCGCAACCGCGGGTGCCGGCTGGGGATTGGGCGCTGCATCCAACCTGACCCTTAAGGCCACGGGTTCGCGACCCGCCTGAACCGAATCGAGGAAGGTCGCCAGATCGCCTTCCGCCAGGGCCCAGTCCGCCACCAGTCGCGCGCGCGGCAAAGCGCTGCGATTTCGATAGTACACCCGCGAACCGGCGATGACCGGTGTCCGGTCAAGGTCGACGCCCAACTCCGCCAACCTGGGGAAGATCGTGTCGGGCAGCCGGCCGTCGAAAACCAGCACTGCGCCGGCCAGCCAGTTGGCGACCCGTCCGGCGGGATGCTTGGGGTCGTAGAGGCGGTTGCGAATGGTATCGAAAGCAAAGAGCTTGGCCGGATGGTACCCGCCCAGGGAACGCACGCCCGCGATCATGCCCGAGTTGAGCCCTGCGTCCTGTCCGAGAGGCCAGGCGCGATCGTGCCCCAGCATTGCCGCAAGCTGGACCATGTCGGAATCCGGCCGGATGGCTTCCGCGTGGCTTTCTCCCCCCTGCAACATGCGCGGCGAGTCGACAAGGACGGTGACGCCCGAGGCATTGCGCGCAATCCGCTTCAAGGAGCGTTCGGGATGTGTGATCCGCCCGTTCACCGCGAGCAGATCGATAACTGTGACGGCCAGAAGCACCCACACGAGCCCCCGTTTGCGAAAGCTCACCCGTCCCAGGGCGAATAGGGCCGCGGCGGCCGCCGTGGCCAGGGCCAGTCCGCCGCGGATCAGGTCCGCCGACTGCAGCCCCCAGGCGACACCTAGAATGGTCGGCGACGGGGCTGGACGCTCCGCGGCCGCGGCCATGCTTTTCAGGTGTCCGTCGTGCCATCCTTGCCCCGCGCCCAGGCCACTGATCAGCATCACGACACCGACGCCCAGCAGAACCAGGACCACCACACGCGAACGGGACCGATCCAGCAGGTCGATGCGGGCCGAACCCGCGGCCGCTAGGGTCGCCACGGCGAACCCCGTCAAGATGAGGATCATCGACGGCACGCGGAACTTATTGAAGTACGGAAGCAGCCTGTAGCACGGCTCGTACAGCACCGGGAAGAACCGGCCGAAGGAAAGCAGCAGAGACAGCGCGGCCAACGCCAACAAGGTCCGGGCGAACCAGCGCTCGCGAACGGTCAAACCCGCGAGACCCAGAAGAAGCGGCACCAGCCCGAGATAATTGGGATAATCAGTGAAGGACATAAAGCCCTGGTAGGTCGCCTGACCGAAGCCCGCATACGACGCCACCGCCAGGGTTGGCAGCTCATGGGGTGACAGACTCCAGCCGGTGGCGAAATCATATCCGGCCCCGCCACCCTCCTCGGTTACGCCGCGGATGGACCATCCCGCATAATCCTGGACGGGCAGCAACAGAACCGCGGCCAAGGCAAGCCCCAGCACGACGGCCAGTGCCATGCCGACAGTCGGTCGCCAGGGCAGGTCTCCCCGCGGCCGGGACGTCAGCACGGCGGTCCAACGCGCCACGACGAGCAATCCGACCGTCAGCAACGTGTAGTAGATGATCTGAGGATGTCCGCTGAGGATCTGCAACCCCAGGAGCAGGGCCAGCCAACCCATCAAGCGACGGCCGCGGCCGCGTAGTATCTCGAGGGTCAGTCCCACCACCCAGGGTAGATACATGGCGGTTATCAGCTTCGATCCGTGACCGTAAACCGCCCAGGCGGTGATCTTGGGCATCATCAACCAGATGACGGCGCCGAGGAGGCGCGAGGACCAGGGTAGATCCCACCGGCCCAGCATCCAGACCATGCCCAACCCGCCGAAGATCAGATGGACCAGCATCCAGGTCTGCAGGGGAAAGCCCAGATCATCCTGCAGTCGGGTCAGGACCTCGCTCGGCGGATAGAGGAACCGCGTATAGGAGAGCGACCCGAACGTCGGCATGCCGCCGAATATGTAGGGATTCCACTGGGGATACACACCGTCCGCCAGAGCCGCATCGCCGACCACCTGGAAGGACATGGCGTTGCTGGCGTCGCTGCTGCGGTAGATGTCCCCGTGGAACATGATTTCGGGGTGGACGAGCGCAAGACAGATCAGCAGGACGACGACCGCAAGGCCCCAGGGGAGCAAAGAGCCCCCTGGCCCGAAACCATTACGGATCAGGCGGGATAGGATCAAAGGTTCGGCCTTTCTCACGATGATTCGGACACGATTGCGAGACATAAGGATATCACTCGTGCTTCGCACCTGTCCAGTTCAGTGCGGATCCACGCTCAGAAGCGCGCCTGCGGCCTCCCCGCCAACTCGTCCACGGCCCCGCTGAGCAGGGCGAAGGCGACGCTGCGCCGGCCGTGCCAAAGATGCCAGACCGCATGTCCCAGGAAATAGGCCACCTGGCTGGGGACCAGCGGCAACCGTCGCCACCCGTGCCAATGCCGCTTCAGCAGACGGATATGGCTGCGGCTACGGAGATAGAACTTGCGCGGCGAAGCATCCCCCACCGAGGCGCTGACCTTGTGCAGAACGATAGACCTGGGAACGTGCAGGATCCGCCCCCCGGCCTCGCGAATACGCAGGCAGTAGTCCGTGTCCTCGGCATATAGGGTGTAGCGCTCGTCCAGTTCGCCGATCGCCGCAATGGCTTCGCGTCTGAGCAGGAGGGCGCAGCCCGTGACGAAATCCACATGACGGGTCTCGAAACCGCGCCGTCCGGCGGTCTGGCGGATGCCGTCGTGCCGTACCCAGCCGCTGTAGCGGCCGACAATGCCGCCGTCGTACCAGATCCGCGAAGGCTCGGCCGCATAGAGGATGCGCGGCCCGGCCGCCCAGGCGCTCGGATCGTCCGCGAGGGCGTCCACCAGGGTGCGAAGACTTCCCTCGGGAACCACGGTGTCGTTGTTCAGCAACAGGACGAAATCGGCGTCGGGATGCCCCGCGAGATGGCGCAGACCCAGGTTGTTGCCCCCGGCCCAGTACGTGTTGTCCGGAGAGGCGACGATCTCCACCGAAGGAAAGGCGTCGCGGCAGAAGGCGACCGAATCGTCTTCGGAGCCGTTGTCCACCAGGATGATGCGCAGGGGATCGTAACCGTTGGACAGGAGCGAGCCGATGCAGTCGGGCAGCAGGTCGCGACCGTTCCAGTTGACGACGATCACCGCCAGCGACGGCATCCTGTCGGCGTCAGATCTTGCGTCGGACACGGTATTCCGTCTCGGGATGATTGCCCGCAACGACCAGCTCGGCGATAAGGCCCAGGCTGACGAACTGGATGGCCAAGATCACGAAGGTCACGCCCAGCAGCATCAGCGGTCGAATGTGCAGGCCGTGTCCGAGAATCCACTGGAGCAGGAACCACAGCAGGATCAGACTGCCGGCCGAGAACAGGCTTACGCCGATCCGTCCGAACAGATGCAGCGGGGACGCGGAACGCGCGCTGAGGAACTTCAACGTCATAAGGTCCAGGAAGCCGTTCACGAAACGGGCGTTGCCGTACTTAGTCACCCCGTGCTTGCGCTCCTCATGGCGCACGGGAATCTCCGTCACGTGGAAACCTTCGCCGTGAGCCTGGGCCGGGATATAACGATGCATTTCACCGTAAAGACGCACGGCCCGGGTGACCTCGCTGCGATAGGCCTTCAGACCGCAGTTGAAGTCGTGCAGTCGCAGACCGGTAGCGCGGCTCGTGACGAAGTTGAAAATCTTCGAAGTGTTGTTCTTGATGAACGAATCCTTGCGATCCTGCTTCCAGCCGGAGACCAGGTCGAAGCCTTCCTCCAGCTTGGCCACGAGCGCGGGGATCTCAGCCGGATCGTCCTGCAGATCGGCGTCCATGGTGATGACGTAGGTGCCCGTCGCGTTGGCAAAGCCCGCAGACAGGGCGGCGGCCTTGCCGTAATTGCGCGTGAACTGGATGCTGTGGACCGATGGGTTGCCCTCGCGCAGACGATCCACCACGCCGGTGGT
>DAOVZQ010000467.1 GCA_030635025.1 bacterium | reverse complement strand
GCCGTCGCTATGCCCCTTGGCCGGAACATCTGGGGGCACGACAATGTGGTGGGAATGACGCGAGCGCTGGCCGACATCATCCACGATGACGCCAGCGTGGACACCGCCTACAGGCACCTCGAGTAAAGCACAGGCTCAACCGGCCAGCACCCATCCATCCTGGTCAGGCCGAATCACCGAGGGCGATCGCGTCGTCACGGATGCGTTGGATGTTGTCGGGATCCAGTTCGAGTGCCCCGGCCTCGGCGTTCTCGATGCCCTGCTCGACCGTTCGGGTGCCGCAGAGCACGTGGGTCGCGCCGGGTTGGGCGGCGGTCCATGCGATCACGAGCTGTGCAAGCGTGCAGCTGTATTTCTCCGTCAAGTCCGCCCATCCGGCGAATAAGTCGAGCAGGCGTTGCCGGTTCTCGAGTTTGAACCAGGGGAGCCATTCGCCGGCGTTCTTGCGGAAATCGTCCTCCTTGAACACGCGGTCCATGCCGACCTTGCCCGTGAGCAGGCCCTGCTCGAGAGACATATAGGTCAACGTGGCGATGTTGTTCTCCGCGCAGTAGGGCAGGATGTCCGCCTCGGGATTGCGAAAGATCATGCTGTAGCGGAACTGATCGCTGGCGAGATCGCCGGCTGCGCGGTACGCCTCGAGCTGTTCGAGCGACACGTTGGACACGCCGACGGCGCGGATCTTGCCCTGGTCCTTCAGATCCATGAGACAGGCCATGGTCTCGGGGATGGGCGTGTTCTCGGGATCTTTGGCGGGCCGATGGCACTGCAAGAGATCGATATAGTCCACGCCGAGCCGCTTCAGGCTGTTCTCGACTTCGATGGTGATGGTATCGGGACGCAGGCTGATGTACGTGTCTCTGCCGTCTTTATTGGAATTGAACGAGCCGCGGTCGTCCTCCCACCAGATGCCGCATTTCGTGGCGATGACAACCTGATCGCGGCGGCCCTGGATAGCCTTGCCGACGACTTCTTCGCTGTGCCCCCAGCCGTAAGAGGGCGCCGTGTCGATGAGGGTGATCCCCCGGTCGAGGGCCGCATGGATGGCCTTGACGGACTCGTTGTCGTCCGGGCCGTCCCACGTGTCGCCACCGCCCGTCACCCATGTACCGAGTCCGACGATGGAGGCCTCGATTCCCGATGTCCCCAGTGGTCTGTATTGCATCTGATTCTCTCCCAAGGAAAAGAATGATCGCGGCTACTGGATACGCCTCGGGCGGCGGCGGGCCATTGGCAGTGGCGATCCGTCGAGCAAGGCGCGGTAAACGGCGGCCAGGCTGTCGTCGGCGCCGTTGATGCCGCCCACGACCAACAGCTTGGCGGCCCGGTCGATGAAGTCCTCGAATCCGAGCTTGCCCAGGTAGTGGTCCTCGTGGAGGTGTTCAAGGGCGTGGGATTCGCGGTATTCCGCCGTGATCTCGCCGCGGAGCTCGGTCTTCAAATCCTCGTCGAAAGGCTGGGGCCACAGATAGCGCGCGCGCACCCGCGCAAATGGAAGATCGCGGCCATTTCGCATCGCGGAATGGATCTCGCCAAAGGCTCCGTCGGTACCGTTCTCGGCGCCAATTGTCACGATCTCGGCAAGCCGCTCGACAAAGCTCGGGTAGCTCTCGAGAGCGGCGGTGTAGTGGCTCTCGTAGACCTGCTCGAAGGCGCCGGCCTCGCTCAGACTGTCGACCACTCGCTGCGTGACGACGTGCCGGATTCTCTGCTTGTATCCCTCGGGCCATAGCCTTTCGGATGCGGCATCCGCACCCTCGGTGTCGGGCATTTCGTGCATCTAAAACTCCTAGGGCCCACCACGGACGTTGATCACCTGACCGGAGACGTAACCGGCCTCGTCCGAGGCCAGGAAGAGCGCCACGGCTGCCACGTCGTCCGCGGAACCCAGACGGCGGAGCGGGATCTTCGCCAATACGGCTCTCTTGAAATCGTCCATGAACAGGCCGTCGCGGCGGGCGGCCTCCCGGGTCATCTTGGTGTCGATGAAATCAGGTGCGATGCAGTTGACCGTGATGTCGTGCGGCCCGAGCTCAATCGCCAGCGAGGTCGTCAACCCGACCAGACCGGCGTGGGCCGTGCAGTAATTGGTCTGTGCCGGGCTCCCCAGACCCGCGGGGATGGGCGACCCGACCGATACCATCCGGCCGTGCCCCTGCTGCACCATGTGCTTCTGCGCGAGCTGGCTGCACACGAAGCTGCCCTTGAGGTGGACCTGCATCACCTCGTCCCACTGCTCGGCGCTCAGATTCTGGATGGTCGCGTCGACCCGAACCCCGGCGGCAAAGACCAGGATGTCGATCCCGCCCCATTTGGACGCAACCCGGTCGAAGATCGCCTCCATCTGTTCCCTGTTGGAGACGTCGCCGGGCGCCTCGAGCGCCTTGCCGCGGGCCTTTTTGACCGTCCCGCAAACGCTCTCGACCGCACCTTCGCTGAGATCGTTGAGCACCACCCGCGCGCCTTCGGTGGCAAAGCGCAGCGCGATCGCGCGTCCGATGTCGCCTGCTGCGCCGGTGATGACCGCGACTTTTCCTTCGAGTCTCATGCTTGCTCCCCGCAGCAATTATAGAGTCATCCGGGACGACGTGAGGTGGGGCTTGCGGCGAGCCCCGAAGGGGCGACAGATGTATAGCCTGGGGCGTGAGCCCCAGGAACGGGCGTCGAATATCAACGAGAAGCCGCGGAGCGGCGACAGACTCGGGTACTGCGTGGTTCGCCCTACGCCCTGATCGCCGCGAACTGGCAGTACCCGTCCTTCGGCATCTCCGCCTGCATCTCGATTTTTGCGTCCACCTCGAGATC
>DAOVZQ010000325.1 GCA_030635025.1 bacterium | reverse complement strand
TCCGGACGGCGAAGTCGTTATCCGTGGAGACGGCATGATCCTCGTGGATGGGGCGGAGCAGGGTCGGTTGGCCGTTGTCGATTTTGAGGATAGCGCACGCCTGCGGCACGTGGGCGGATCAGTCTTCGCGGCCCCCGATGACATGCCGGCAAAAGCCATGGCGGCCGGGGACGTTCACCTGGCGCAAGGAATGCTGGAGGGCAGCAACGCCAATCCCATAGACACGATGATCGGCATGATCGCCGCCCAGCGTGCATTCGAACTGGAAGCCAAAGTTCTCCAGGCGGCCGATCGCACACTGGACAAGGCCGTTAACGAACTCAGCCGCAAGGCGTAAAGAAGGGTGGGGCACTCATGCTGAGAGCCATGAGCAGCGCGGCGTCGGGTATGAAGGCGCAGCAGACCAACATCGACGCGATCTCCAATAACCTGGCCAACGTCAATACGGTGGGCTACAAGCGCAGTCACGCCGAATTCCAGGATCTGCTTTACGAATCCATTGTGCCGACCGGACGCGGCTCGGGTGACTCCGATCCGACGCGCGTTGAAATCGGTCATGGCGTCAAACTCGTGGCGACAAACAAGATCTTCACGCAGGGCGTGATCTCGCAGACCTCCAACCCTCTGGATCTGATGATCGAGGGTGACGGCTTCTTCCAGGTCAGGTTGCCCGACGGCAGCATAGGTTACTCCCGTGACGGTGCGTTCAAACTGGACGCGGATCGCAATATCGTAACCTCGACCGGCTATCGACTAGAGCCCGCCATCCAGATTCCCCAGGACGCCACGGACATTCACGTCGCCCGCGACGGCACCGTTTCGGTGATGCTGGCCGGCGATACATCCACGGTCCAGGACCTCGCCCAGATCGAACTGGCTCGATTCGCCAACTCGGCGGGACTGTCCAGCCGGGGCGGGAATATCTACCAGGAATCGCCCAACAGCGGTACGCCGCTGGTCAGCCGCGCGGGAGGCGACGGGCTGGGCGAGATCGCTTCCGGTTTCCTTGAGATGAGCAACGTGGAGACGGTCGAGGAGCTGGTCAAGATGATCTCGGCGCAGAGAGCCTATGAGCTCAACGCCCGCACCATTTCCATGGCCGACGAGATGATGCAAACGGTCAACCAGATGAAGAGGTAGACGGTGACTCGAGGACGTAACGCTTTTCTGGTGCTGGCTCTGCTCGGGGCGACCGCTTCGAGCGCCCGGGCCTGGGTCCTGGAATTGAAGCCGACAGTAACGCTGGATCAGGCCGTAGTCCGCCTGGCGGACGTGATCGTCTCGGATGCGCCGGCCGCGGCCGGAGCGCTCGTTCTGCGCTCGGGTGGCAAGCCGGGGAGCAGTGTCACGCTCGGACGTGCGGCGATCCTGCGCAGGCTCGTATCCGAACGCCTGGCCGGCGATGTGATCTGTCGAGGCGCAGAGCAATGCCTGGTGAGCTTCACGGGCCATCGGATCGCCTTGGACGAACTGGAACAGCGATTGCTCGCCGAGCTGGGCAGTTGGATGCCGCGCGATCCTGATCGGGGACCGGCCTGCTGGCTCGAACTCAGAAGCGAGCTCCCAGGTGCGACGGTCGAGGGTGAATGGCGCCTGGAGCTGATCGATCCGAACCGATTGGATCCCGGCCGAAACCTGATTCGCTGCAAGATTGTGGGCCAGGGGCGCACGGTTCGCTTTACGGCCACGATCGCCTGCCACAGTTACGCGGAGGTGGCGCGGGCGGCGCAGAACATAAACCAGGACGACCGGTTGACGCCGGAGATGTTCGTCTGGGAATGGCGTGATCTGGACGAGGTCGCGTCGGCGAGAGTTATCGGCCGGGAGGCCCTCAAAGGTATGACGGCGCAGAGCCCGCTCAAGTCGGGTGATGAACTCAGGCATGCGTCCATACGACCGGAGCCCATGGTTCGTCAGGGCGAAACCGTCGAATTGATTCTGGACCGCGGCGGAGTGGCCGTGACGTTGCGCGGCACCGTACGAGAAGACGGTGTGCAGGGCGAAATGGTTTACGTAAGGAACGAACTCGACGGTCGCTTGATCCGAGCCCGGGTGACCGGGCAGGGCCGACTGACCTGGAGCAGGAGATGAGCATGAAGACACTCGGCATCACGGCCCTGATCACGCTGGCACTGACAACCGGAGCGGCCGTCTCTTCGGCCGGCCAGCCGTTGATCGACCTGGAGAGCGGTAGTTCGCTCGTATCCAATTTCAAGGCTCATCGCGTGGGGGACATCATCACGATCATGATCGTGGAGGAGTCGACGGCCAACGCCACGGCCAAAACCGACGCCAACAACAAGTCTGAGGTATCGGGCGGGCCGGGACTGGGTGTCCTGGACCTGCTAACCAACTGGGGCATCAGCACCGAGAACAAGTTCACCGGCGATGGGCGCACCCAGCGCACGGGCAATCTTAACGCGGAGATCACCGCCCGTATCGTCGAAGTGCTGCACAACGGCGACTACCGCCTGGCCGGCACCCGCATGGTCGACATCAACGGCGAGCGCCAGCTGATCGAGATCAGTGGTATCTGCCGCGCACGGGACGTTCGACCCGACAATACCATCTACTCGACGTACATCGCGGACGCCCGCATCGCCTACAACGGCACCGGCGTCGTGAATGCGTCCAGCGAGCCCGGCGTGATCACCAAGCTCGTCAACTGGTTGTTCTAGGAGACACGACATGAGGCTGTGGACGATTCGCTCAATACTCTTCGCGCTGGTAATCCTGGTGGCGACCGCTGCCGGGGCGGGCCAGTCCTCGCGTATCAAGGATCTGGCCTCGTTGGCCGGCGCGGAGCAGGAACCTCTACTGGGCTACGGCCTGGTGGTCGGACTCAATGGTACGGGGGACGGTCAGAGCGCCGCCTTCACGACCAACTCCCTGGTGGCCATGCTGGAGCGGTTGGACGTGACCGTTGATCCGGCCATCATCAAGCTCAAGAACGTGGCGGCGGTTCTGCTGACCGCGTATGTGCAACCGGGGACCATGCCCGGCGCCCGCATCGACGTGACGGTGTCATCCGTGGGCGATGCCGCGAGCCTCGAAGGCGGCATGCTGGTCATGAGTCCGCTCAAGGGTGCGGACGGTCGGTCCTACGCCATCGCGCAGGGATCGGTGTCCATCGGGGGATTCAACATCTCCGGCGGCGGCAACAACTCGATCCGCAAGAACCATTCGACGGTGGGGATGATCCCCAACGGCGCCAAGATCGAAGTCCCCATGCCCGGCGGTTTTTTCCATGACGGCATGATGTCCTGGCAACTGCACAACCCTGATTTCACGACCTCGCAACGCGTGGCCGAATCCATCAATAAGGTTTTCGGAGCCAGCACCGCCAAGGCGATCAGTTCCCAGCGAATTGACGTGAACGTGCCCCTGTCCTTCCACGAACAGCCGGTTGATTTCATCGCGCGGATGGGTGAATTGCCGGCGGTGAGTGATCAGGTCGCCCGTGTGGTCATCAACGAACGGACCGGGACGATCATCGTTGGCGAAGGCGTGGTGCTCAAGGAAGCGGCCGTGGCCCACGGCAACCTGAAAGTCGTCATCAAGACCAGCTACGACGTGTCCCAGCCCAACTCCTTCAACGAAAGCGGTCGCACGGTGGTAACGCCCAACATCATCACGGACGTGCAGGAGAAGGAAGCGTCGGTGATCCATGTACCACGCACGGGCACGGTGTCCGACGTGGTGGCCGTTCTCAACGAAGTGGGCGCGAGCCCGCGCGACATCATCGCCATCCTGCAGGCGCTCAAGCAGGCGGGCGCATTGCAGGCCGAACTGATCATCATGTAGGAGGCCTCGTGGACGCGACCGGAGTACTCGGGACAATCGCACGTGACGATATTCAGTCGTCAGCGCGCGCGTCTGCGTCACCCGGTGTCGCCGAAAAACAGTTACGCGATGCGGCTGAGCGCTTCGAGGCTCTCTTTGTCCAGACGCTCATGAAGAGCATGCGCCAGACGGTTCCCAAGTCGACCCTGACCGAGAGCAGCGAGAGCGATACCTACCGCGAGATGCTGGACGAGGCGATGGCCGAGAAGATCGGCGGCGGCGGCGGGCTCGGAATCGCGGAAATGGTTACACGGCAGTACTTGCC
>DAOVZQ010000085.1 GCA_030635025.1 bacterium | reverse complement strand
GGAACGAGCACCGACACCCCCGCTCGGGAAGGCCTTTCGGTGCTCGATCTTTTCACTTCACGACCCTAGAGCCCGTATTTCTCCACAATCCCCTTCTTATCCAGCCCAAGAATCCCGTACTTCTCCCCGATCTTCTTGAACGCCGCCACAGCCTTATCGATATGCGCCTTCTCATGCGCCGCCGACAACTGCACGCGAATCCTCGCAGCACCAGCAGGCACCACCGGGAAGAAGAACCCGATCACATAAATGCCCTCGGCATACATGTCCCGAGCCATATCATTGGCGAGCTTCGCATTGTAGAGCATCACCGGTACGATCGGCGTATCCTGCCCCCCAACCTGCAGGCCGGCCGCAGTGATCTGCTCGCGGAAGTACTTCGTGTTCCACTCCAGCTTGTCGCGCCGCTCCGTACTCGCGGTGATCAGCTCGATAACCTTGATCGACCCCGCCACGATCGACGGCGCCATCGAATTACTGAACAGATACGGCCGCGCCTTCTGACGACACAGCTCGATCAGCTCGGCGTGGCCCGAGACACAGCCGCCCGAGGCGCCGCCGAGTCCCTTGCCGAACGTCGTGGTGATCAGGTCGATGCGGTCCATCACGCCGAAGTGCTCGTGGGTGCCGCGGCCGGTCTTGCCGATGAAGCCGCTGGCGTGGCTGTCGTCGACCAGGACCATGGCGTCGTACTTGTCGGCCAGGTCGCAAAGCTCGTCGAGCTGGATCAGGTCGCCGTCCATGGAGAACACGCCGTCGGTCACGATCAACCGGGTGCGCTTGTCCTGGTGGAGGATCAGCTTCTTTTCGAGGTGCTTCATGTTCATGTGCTTGAACGTGTCGTAGTTCGCCGAGCACAGGCGGATGCCGTCGACCAGCGAGGCGTGGATCAGCCGGTCGGCGATGATCACGTCGTCGGCTTCAAGGACCGCTTCGAAGACACCGGCGTTGGCGTCCATGCACGAGGGGAACAGCAACGTGGCCTCGGTGCCCAGGAACGCGGACATCTTGTCCTGCAGCTCGCGGTGAATGTCCTGCGTGCCGCAGATGAACCGCACCGAACTCATGCCGTAACCGCGTGCGTCGAGACCCTTGTGGGCCGCTTCAACGACATCGGGGTGGCTCGACAGCCCGAGGTAGTTGTTCGCGCAGAAGTTCAGCACCTTCTCGTGGGCGGCCCCCTCGGGGTACTCGACCTCGATCTCGGCGCCTTGCGGTGAACAGATGAAGCGCTTCTCCTTGTAGAGGCCCTTCTCCTTGATATTCTCGATCTCGGCGGCGAACAGGCCGCGTGTCTCCTTGGTATACACCTTGGCGTCCTCCTGCCTGGGTCAACCCTGGTGCTTGACGACCAGGTCGCAGATCGAATTGACGGTATCGAAAGCCTCGGGTGTCGCTTCGCTGTCGGGCAGCGAGATCTTGTACTTCTTCTCCAGGAAGACCTTCAGCGAGACCATCGAAAAACTGTCCACGATGCCCGAGCTGATCAGGGCCGTGTCGTAGGTGACTTCATCGTCATCGTCCTCGTCCACGTACTCTTCGATCACGTACTCCAGGACTTCTGCCTTCATTTCATCCATCTCAGTGCCTTTCGGTTTAGTCGTCTTCCAGGGTCGAGAGATCGCCGGCGTCCTCGCCCCATTCGATGGAGCGGAGGTAACGACGCAGGATCTTGCCGGAGCGGGTCTTGGGTAGTTTTTCCATGACCTCGATCTCCTGGGGCATAGCTAACGGCGACAGGCTCTTGCGGATGAAGTTCATCACCGACAGTTCGAGCATGTCGTCGAATTCGAAGCCCTTGTGCAGCGTGATGAAGGCCTTGACGACCTCCATGTTGACCTCGTCGGGCTTGCCGACCACGGCCGCCTCGGCGATGGCCTCGTGCTCGATGAGCGCGGATTCGATCTCGAAGGGACCAACCAGATGGCCACCCGTGTTGATCACGTCGTCGTCGCGGCCCACGAACCAATAATACCCATCGGCGTCGATGCTGGCGCGGTCGCCGGACACGTACCACAGGTCCGGATCGAGGCGGCACTGCTCGGGGGTCGCGTCGTCCGCGGCGCCCACAAACTTGCTGCGGTAGACGTCGTGCTGGTTGCGGTACTCGCGGAACATCGACGGCCAACCGGGACGGAACGCGATCAGACCCACAGTGCCGGGCTCGTCGACGGGCTCGTTGGTTTTCAGATCCAGAACCGCGGCCGTGATACCGGGGAACGGCTTGCCCATCGAGCCGGGCTTGATCTTCATGCCGGGATAGTTGGTGATCATCATGGCGCCGGTCTCGGTCTGCCAGAAGGTGTCCAGGAACGCCTTGCCGAAGACTTGCTCGCTCCAGACCACGGCCTCGGCGTTGAGGGGCTCGCCCACCGAGCAGAGGTGACGCAGGGCGGACAGATCGTGCTTCTTGACGAGGTCGTCACCGTCGCGCATCAGCGACCGAATGGCCGTCGGCGCCGAATACCACACCGTCACCTTGTTGTCCTGCATGAACTTGTACCAGCGGGCCGCGGTGAAGCCCGAGTCGAGCACACACTGGGTAACACCCAGAACCCACGGGCCGATGATGCCGTAACTCGTGCCGGTGACCCAGCCGGGATCGGCGGTACACCAGTAGATGTCGTCGTCGTGCAGGTCGAGGACCCAGCTGGTCGTCAGGGCCTGGCCCCACACCGAACTATGCACATGTTGCGCACCTTTGGGTTGGCCGGTGGTGCCGGACGTGTAGTGCAACACGCTCTGGCTCTCGGGACCGGACTGGAAGCACTCGAAGTCCTCGACGCGATGCTCGTTCATGTCGTAGAAGAGCTCGCCGTCCTTCAGCTTGGCGGGGTTGCCTTCGACCACGATGATGGTCTTGAGCGCGGGCAGCTTGTCCAGGATCTTGCGCACCTTCTTGACGTGCTTCTGGGTCGTGAGGATGGCCTTGGTCTCGGCGCTGGCCAGCCGCACCTCGAGCGAATCGTCGCCGAAAGCGGAGAACAGAGGCTGCGCAACGCCGCCCATCTTCAACGCGCCCAGGAACGACACGTACAGCGCAGGCACCTTGTCCATGAAGAGACAGACGCGATCGCCGGGCTCCACACCCTGGTCCTGAAGCAGCTTGGCGAAGCCGTTCGACAAGACGCGCAGGTCGTTGAACGTGTACTGGGCCGTGGCGTCGCCGAAGCCTTCCCAGATCAGCGCGGTCTTGTCGGCATGGCCCTTGGCGCAGATGCGGTCGGAACACATGTGACCGATGTTCAGGAGCTCGCCGTCCTGCCAGTCCAGGACTTCCTTGGCGTAATCCCAGTCAAAGCCCTGCAGTCTCTCTTCGTATGATTTGATGTTGCTCACGCCGACACCCTCCGGACTCGAGTTCAACTCTCCACGACCACGACCGCGATCGCCATGGATCGCGAATGAGACAGGGACACCTTGCATCCCTTCACGTTCTTTTCAGCAGCCAATTCCCGAGCCTTGCCGTGCAGGGCCAGACTCACCGCGCCCGATTCCTCGCGACGCACTTCCACGTCGCGCCAGCGCAGGCCTTGCGACAGGCCGGCGCCCAGGGCCTTGAAGGCCGCTTCCTTGGCGGCCAGCCGGGCGGCGAAGTTCTCCCAGGAGCGAACCTGCGTTTGGGCATAGGCGGATTCGTCGGGCAGAAAAAGTTCTGCGATCAGCTCCTCGCCGGTGTCTCCGGCCAGCCGATCGCGAAACTTGTCGATGTCGACCAAATCGACGCCGATGCCGACGATCATCACACGGCTCCCTGGCACAAGAACACGTCCTTGCCCATCACGGATAAGGCGTGTCAAATGAATAACCAGCAGGGGCGGTTTTGTCCAAGGGAAATGGGCACCAGGAGCCGGGCAGCCCGACCTTGACCTCTGACTTTCAAGATGTAATGTCTTGATGATTAATAAGGATAGACAGATAGCGCCTTCGGGCGCTCGTAACCAGGGAGGGTTCACATGTCAGAAATCCGTCCATTCCATCTCGTTTCTGCCTTTGTCCTGCTGGTCCTGCTGACAGGCGCCGCTCCGGTCGGCGCCGAACTCCAGAACCACGGCCCCAGCGGCGAGTATTTCCACGATACAGCCACCGGCCTCTACTGGTTCGACTCGAGCCACTTCAACAACCAGGTCCATGTGACCCTGGATCTGCTTGCCGATCACTCCACGGTCTGGAGCTGGGCCACGTCAGCCGAGGTCGACGCGCTGCTCAGCCAGACGGCCGAGGCGGGATCGAGTCTTGAGGACGTCATGGGGCTCCGTCTTTCGACAATCGGAACGGGCGGGCCTCGCTGGGTCGGCTACTACTTCGATTCGGGCATCGACGGCTGGATCGTCCAGTCGGACGACACGCCCGACTTCGTCACCGTCACCGCCACCGGCGCCCAGGGTAACGCTGCCGCTTTCGGAGCCGGCGCCTGGTTCGTCGCCGCGGTCGATCCCATGACGTCGACCATCGTGCTGGAAAACGACGGGATCTATTTCCACGACCTGTCGACCGATCTGTACTGGTACGACCCGTCCGAATTCTTCGGTTTCACACGTTCGGACGTGGAGGGCTGGCTGGTTTCGAACACGGGCTGGCGATGGGCCACCGAGGCCGACGTCTTCGGGATGCTGGGTATGAGATCAGTTTCCGGCGCCCCCCTCGACGAGATCATCGGCATGGAATCATCCTATATCGCCAACGGCGGCCCTCGTTGGGTGGGCTATTTCGATCAGGACGGCATCGTGAACGGACTTATCCTGCAGTCGGACATCGGGGGCGATTTCAACATCCTGAACACCGGCAGCACCCAGGCCAACGCAGGCGCCTTCAACCCCGGCGCCTGGCTGGTAAGCGATATCGATCCCACGACCACGCGGGACGCGAGCTGGGGCGAAGTGAAGCGGGATTACGAATAGGATTCCGGATCAGATCATCAAGCGAAGAGGCCCCCATGGTGGGGGCCTTTTCTATTCCTCGCCGCCGGGCGCCATCTTCGCGGCCTTCTTGCGCGCGTTCTCATCCAGCAGCGACTTGCGCATCCTGATGAAGTTGGGCGTGATCTCCACGTATTCGTCGGCGTTGATGTGCTCCAGGCATTCCTCGATGCCCAGGATCGTCGGCGGAGCGACCTTCATCTTCCGATCGGTGCCCGAAGCGCGCATATTGCTGAGCTGCTTCGCCTTCTGACCGTTGACCAGGATATCGTCTTCCTTGGTGTGCTCGCCGATGACCTGCCCTGTGTAGAGCATTTCGCCGGGGGCGATGAAGAAACGGCCGCGATCCTGCAGTCCGTCCAGGGCGAACGCCACCGACTTGCCCTGGGCGCGGCTGATGATGCTGCCGGTCTGTCGCTGCGCGATGCTGCCCTTGAAGTACTGGTACTGGAAGTAGCGGTGATGCATGACGATCTCGCCGCCGGTCCGCCGCAGCATCTTCGACCGGAAGCCGATCAGTCCGCGGCTGGGGATGTGGATTGTGAGCTTGGTTCGCTCCCCGCTCTGCTCCATCTCGATCAGCTCGCCCTTCCGCGAGGCGGCGTACTCGATGACCGTGCCGGCCAGGTCCGACGGAATGTCGACGTTCAGCACTTCCACCGGCTCGGCCTTGCGCCCACCGATCTCGCGATAGATCACCTGGGGCTGCCCCACCATGAACTCGAAGCCTTCGCGCCGCATGGTCTCCATGAGGATCGCCAGGTGCAGGATGCCGCGACCGCTCACCCGGAACGTATCGGCGCTGGCCGTGCTTTCCATGCGCAGGGCCACGTCGCGCTCGGTTTCGCGTAGCAGCCGCTCGCGAACCTGGCGACTGGTGACGTACTTGCCGTCCTGTCCGTAGAACGGGCTGTCGTTGACCATGAACGTGAGCGACAGGGTCGGCTCGTCCACGGCGATGAGCGGCAAGGGATCGGGATGTTCCGGATCCGCCAGGGTGTCGCCGATGTCCACGTCTTCCAGACCCACGACCGCGCAGATGTCACCACACTGGACTTCATCCACTTCGCGCTTACCTAGATTGTCGAAGACGAAAAGCTGCTTGATGGGCGAGACGACCTTCGAGCCGTCGCGCTTGAGTATGGCCACGCGATCCTTGGCCTTCAGGACGCCGCGCTCGATCCGGCCCACGCCGATGCGGCCCACGTAGTCGCTGTGATCCATGGCGGCCACCAGCATCTGCAACGGGCCCTCACGATTCTCGGGCGCCGGGATGTGGGCGATGATCATGTCCAGCAGCGGATAGAGATTCTCGCGCGGGTCGTCGAGCTCGTTCGCGGCCCAACCGTCGCGCCCGGCCGCGTAGACGCCGCGGAAGTCGAGCTGTTCGTCGTTGGCGTCCAGCTCGCAGAAGAGGTTGAAGACCTCGTCGAGGATCTCGTGGGGACGCGCGTTCTTGCGGTCCACCTTGTTGATGACCACGACGGGCTTGAGATTCAGCTGCATCGCCTTCTGCAGGACGAAGCGGGTCTGGGGCATGGGCCCCTCGAAGGCGTCGACGAGCAGCAGGACGCCGTCGGCCATCTTCAGGACACGCTCCACCTCGCCGCCGAAGTCCGCATGGCCCGGGGTATCGATCAGGTTGATCCGCACGTCCTTGTACGTGATCGAGAAATTCTTGGCGGTGATGGTGATGCCGCGCTCGCGCTCGAGATCGTTGGAATCGAGAATACGCTCCTGGACCTGCTGTCCTTCACGGAACACATCGCACTGACGAAGGATCTGATCCACGAGCGTGGTCTTGCCGTGATCCACATGGGCGATGATGGCGACGTTACGAATTTCCATATCTGTCCTCGATTGACCGGGAGCCGAACTTAGCGAGCGCCCATAAGATGCTCCCGGTCGCCCCACACCGCAATGCCGACGTTCGCATCGCACCAGAATGATCACACCGGCGTTCGGAGATTCCTGCGAGCCGGCCCAGGTGAACTCGCAGAAATCTCCGAGGCGGACGCATGTCACGTGAGCGGGGCACATCCCGTAACGTTCTGGCGGGGTGCATGATACAGGAATATACCAGGCACCGGTTCGGTTTGGCTCGGCAGTTGCATTAGGCGCAGAGTGTTCGGCATCGGAAGAGTCAACCTCATCGGCACCTGCTGGACCAACACCATAGCGCGCCATAAGCCAACGTGGCGCCAGCTCCCTACGGAGCTGATGGGGGGACGTGGCGGACGATCAATGCTGTCCCGCAATTGCAGTAGATCTCGCCCCGCCCGAAGCCCCGGATCCTCGTCCGGGGCTTTTTCATTTCACCCCGAGGCGATCGGCCATTGCGCCGTCTTTCATTCCTCCCAATATTCATGACAAGCATGTCGCGGGATATATTCACGGGGAAATAACTTTAACCAGACTGCGCACGCGCGTACCGTGCGAGACGTATCGATCCATTTCATCCCCAAGGAAAACCCGGACCGGGGGCGACGCCCATGAGAACCAATCATAGATCCCAGTTATCCGAAACCCACTACGATCGCATTCAGAAACGGGCCTATCCACGACTCTTGACGATGCTGCCGATCCTGATCTGTGCCTTGGCCCTGCTGTCATGCCGAGCTTCGTCCAACCCGTCGCACACCTTGCCCGGCAGCGCCTACAGCCTGGAATACGCTGGGGATTGGCAAGAGGTCGCCACCCTGATCAAGGACCAGAAGCTGGAGGCCGCGAGCGCCCGGGTCACCGAGATTCGCATCGCAGCCCGTGAAGACGGACACGATGAAACCTGGACCCGTGCGCTGATCGAAGAGACGCGTTTGCGAACCGCGTTGCACGGTTACGAGACGGCGGTGAGGTTCCTGCAGGATGAACCCTGGCCCGACGACACGCTCTGGCAGGCCGTCCTCGAACTCTATTACGCCCAATCGCTGGTCACGTATTTCCATCAGTACGGCTATGAGATCCGCGAACGCGAACAAGTGGTCGGCGACGAAACCGTCGACCTGAAAGCCTGGACCAAGGATCAGATCGCGCACCAGGCCCACATGGCCTTCGGGCGGTGCTGGTCCGAACGCGAGGCCTGGGGCGACCGATCGCTGGGACAGCTGTCTCAGTACATCGAGCAGAACACCTATCCAGCACGTATCCGCGGCACATTGCGTGATGCGGTGACCTATTTGTGGGCCGATCTGATGGCGGACACGTCGCTGTGGCGACCCAACCACGACAACGAGCGGTTCCTCCTGGATACCGACCGCCTGATCCGCGGCGGCCAGGGCGCGGACATCGATCTTTCCGACCCGAGCGTTCATCCCCTGCTCAGGCTCGGCGCGATCCTGGATGATCTCGAAGAGTGGCACGCGGCCAACAACCGGCCCGAGGCGGCCTACGAAGCCCGCCTGACCCGTCTGCAGAGATTACGTCAGTCTCTGCAGAGCGATCAGGACAAACTGGCTGTGACAGACCACCTCGCGGATCTGCAGCGCCGCTTCGACGACGGCTTCGACTGGTGGTCCATGGGCCAATGGCTGTTGGCCACGTTCCTGCAGAACGCACCGGACTACGACGCCCGTATCAAGGCTCACGATACGGCCCTCGACGGACGCGACCGGCACCCGGAAAGCATAGGCGGCCAACGATGCGCCCATCTGGCCGCCGGGCTGGAGACTCCCGGATATGACATCTCCGCCATGTCCGTGGACGCGGCCCACAAGCGGTCGATCCAGATCATGCATCACAACCTGGACGCTC
>DAOVZQ010000225.1 GCA_030635025.1 bacterium | reverse complement strand
GGTGACATCGGTGGCCAGTGGACACTCCAGCTTTGCCGCAATGCGCGGAGCCAGATCCTTCCCCATGGCCGTTGCACCAACGATCACGGCAGCATAGTCGCCGGCTCCGACCTGGCCCGCCACCACCGCAGCGTACTGGTCCGCCTGATAGTCGGCGAGCGCGTCATCTGCGGCCACAAACACCTTGTCCGCACCGAAGCCGCCAAGCCCATCGGTCGCGATGCCAGGTGCTCCCACCACTAGAGCGTGCACCTCACCACCGAGACCATCAGCGAATTCGAACTGACGCTGGCGGGCGAAGGCCGCACCACCGGCCGCGCGCGTCATCATTGGTTGGTGCGTCCCCGAGCGTCGATCGGGTCCGAGCGGGACCGTGGCCGTCTCGAAGGGGCCTACGCCCACAAGCCCGACACGCGGTACACCACTCTGCGTATCGACGGCACTCTTCAGGGCACCTGGTACAAGAACCAGAGCGACTACTACCTCACGAGCGACAGTATCGAAGGCGACCTCAAGACCCGCTGGACCGCATCGCCTACCGGCGATCTGGCTGGTGAGTTGCGGGCCTGGGGTTCGTTTCTTAACTACGCCACCCCGTCGGAACTGGAAGCCGATCGCCGCGACCTAAACGCCGGCGCTTACCTCAAGGCGGGTCGCGACGCCCTCCGCCGCTGGCGGGCCGGTGTGCGATTGGGCCGCCGCGCTTACCCGGACACCACGGCCATCAATCGGCAAAGCGCAGGCGTGGAGTTGGAGTACGATCACAACGCGTTTCTCGGCGCAACCGGGCGCGTCTATCACCGCAGCGAACGTCGCAAGATCAAGAACCCGGCCATCAGGCCTTCGTCCTGGAGCTACTGGACCCAGGCCGACGCGAGTCTGCCCCTGAACGAGTCGGGCCTGCGGCTGACCGCCGACCTGGGCCACGAAGCCTGGCACTACGATCACGAGTGGGGCGCGTATACGGATCAGACTCGCTGGGAGAGTGACGTGAGCTTGGAGGGTGGCGGCTTCAGCGGCCCGTCCTGGCAGATGGGACCGGCTCTGGAGATGCTCGATTCGAATACCGACGGCGAGTCGTACCGTCAGCTCGGCGCTCGCGGCGGGATGGACCATTTCGGGGATCGTTTTACGGGCACGCTCACGCTCGAGATCGGGCAGCGTGACTATGACGAGACGGAGACGGTAGTGGGCCCGGGGGATGTGGAGGAGTACTCGCTCTATACCGATTTCACGTATGTGGAGTTGTGGCTGATGTTGGGGATCGACCTGACGGGGGACTTGCGGCTGGATGTTATGGCGAGTTATCTGCCGGAGAATCATACCGAGGATACCGACGATCAGACGCTTGGCTTTGGGACGGCGCGGTTGGTCTACCGGTTCTGAGAGAAGACATCGCACACAGAGGCTTCGCCGGGGCGACGGCCCGCCACTTCCTGTGGCGGGTCGTCTCGGCGCTACGGGCTTACGGACTCCTGTCCTTCAGCCCTTCGCGATGCCCGGCGAAGCCTCTGTGTGCGATGTCTTCTCTCGGACGGTGGACCAACCGCGTCGTGCATATCTGGTTGGGGTAATTGAATGGGGTTGTCAGAGTGTGCACGTGTAGACTTTGATGGACTGTGATATGTGAAAATGGCGAGCCCGGCATCGCCGGGCCCGCCGCCCCTCCTCGCCCAAAGAGGGGATTCACTCTCGATGTTCAGCTTGTAATGACGTCTCTATCCCTACCATGCGTAAAATGCTGGCGAAATGTGAAGCGCCCCGAAAAAACAGTCGATCTGGTTTGATTTCTCCTCCCGTGATATAATTGTATGCGGAGGGAAGATTTGGACTATTCGGACAGAGACCGCAATACGCTATATCTCGCATCGCTCACGAATGAGGCCGCCGATCCGGCCGCCTTCGACGCGCTGTTTGCCGCCACATACGACGAGTTGCGCCGCCTCGCCGGCGCCATGATGAACACCGAGCGAGTCTCCCACACGCTTCAGCCGACCGCTCTGGTCAACGAAGCCTATCTCCGTCTCTTCCACTCGGCCGAAGTGCCTTTGCTAGGCCGCGCCCACTTCATGAACATGGCGGCCCGTGTGATGCGTCGCGTGTTGGTGGATCATGCCCGCCGCAAGAATTCGGGCAAGCGGGGCGGTGGGTGGCAGGCCGTCACGTTGGACGGGATCGGGGCCGTCGAGGTCGAGGACGGGCTGGATGTCCTGGAATTGGACGAAGCCCTGGCCAAGCTCGAAATCGAAGACTCCCGAGCCGCCAAAGTGGTCGAGCTGCGGATCTTCGGCGCCCTGAAGATGGAGGAGATCGCCGAGCAACTCGGCGTGACCCGTCGCACCATCCAGAAAGACTGGCGATACGCCACGCTGTGGTTGCGGCGGGAGTTGAGTCACCAAGCCTCCGCTTGATTCCCCTACATCATTGATTTCAATGACCGGGTGGCTGCGACCAGTTCGGTGGTGGACCCATGTCCCAGCCGTAACCGCCCGGGCCGGTCTCGTCGTGGATCACGCGCATATTCGACATGGCACTCACTTGGGCGAGAAGTTCGGTTAGTGGGAGGTCGTGCCGGGGCGGGTCGATGGGCAGGGGGATGAGCTTGACGACGCCGTCGCGGGAGGTGGCGATCCAGCGGCCGTGCGGGTCCAGGGCGACATAGGCATTGATCGCGTCGAAGACCGGCAGGTTGTAATGCCGGCCGGATTTCGTATCGAGCAGCTCCACTTCGCCGCCGATCAGACCGGCGACGACATGCGTGGCCAGGGTATCGGCAACCACGATATTGATGGCCCGTTGGGAAAAGTTCAGATCCAGGCGTTCCCGCTCCGTCTCGCCGATTCGCCGGCGATAGGTCAGCCTCGGCCGGCCGTCCTGGATTATGACGGTCTCCCGGTCGGCGGCGAGGATGGCCCAGATCGGCAGATCGGCGATACGCTCATACGCTCCATCGGTTACATCCCAAAGCGCCAGCCCTGCAGCGCCGAAGGCCAGCACTCGGCCGTCACGCACGAAGCCCGCGGCGAATTCGGCGCCGCCGTCGGGGGCGTCGAGATCCAGGGTTGTGCCTGTCTCGGTGTCGAGTATGCGCACGTATCTGTGGCCCAGGGCATGGTCGGCATTCGAGGCGACGTAGCGTCCGGTAGCGTCGACGCATATATGGCAGGTGACTCCGTCCCAGAGAGTGGTTCCGCTGCCGTCCAGGGCGATACGTGTGAGCGTGCCTTGGCCTTCGGGGCTGTTGCAGACGGCTGCGAAAACATATCGGCTCGCATCGTCGAAGCAGAGCCAGGAGTAGTGGGTGTTGGGTGCGTGATGCAACGGGATAGGGTCCCCTATACGCAAGCCATCGAGGGGCCAGCCCTGGATGTGACCCTGTTCATCGGCACTGACGAGCCAGCGACCGTCGGGGCTGAAGGCAACCACCGCGGAGCTACCATCCTCCAGCATCAAATCAATGGGCAGGGTCCGGTGCAGAGACCAGGCGCCGACATGACGGTCTACACCCGTGGTCACGACCCAATCACCGTCCGGCGAGAAGGCGCCGTTGAAGATCCAGTGGCCGCTTTCGAGCAGCCGGGGTGCGGCAGCGGTCGGGAGGTCCAGATCCCAGATCTGGAGACCTGTACTTCCGCCCAGTGAGATCCGTCGGCCGGTGGCGTCGAAATGCGTGTTGATGATGTCGGCAAAGGCTGGAAACTCACGGACTAGGCCGCGTCCCGGCTCGGACAGCTTCCACAGACGGGCGCGGCCCTCCACGTCGTCGCTCAGGACATGGTCCCCGTCGGGAGAGAAGACGACGCCGGCCACCTTGACGTCGTGGCGTCCGATGACCTGGATGGGTCCCCGTGCGAGATCGTTCATGTCGTAGAGTTCGATTCGGTCGGCTACGGGCAGGGCCAATCGATTCCCGTTCGGATCCAGGTCCATATAAGGCGTCAACATGAGGTCCGTATTGGGCGGGCCGGAAGCGCCGAGTTCGACGGGTTCGGAACCGTCCAGGGGGAGGACGCGCCAGGACAGAGGCTGTCCCTGAGCGACGATGCCCACGACCAGACGATCACCATCCGGCGCCCAGAAGGGGCAGGCCAGTCCATCGAAACGCCAGAGCCGGACAGGTTCCGTGTCCGACGGCGACCAGATCCGAACCGTGGAGTCGGTGCCCGCTGTGGCGAGCCAGTTCGAGTCGGGGCTGAAGCAGGCGTCGTACACGGCCTGTGTGTGCCCTTTCAGCAGACGGATCTCACCGTCGTCGGTGTCGTGGAGCTGAACGGTGCCTCCCTTGGACCAGGCCACGGCCAGCCAGCGACCGTCTGGACTGAACTCAGCCATCCATGGGTTGTGGGAATCCTGCGCCGGTTCCAAGGCGAACAGAGTCGGCCCGGACTCGAGGGTCTGCTGCAACAGACGTCTGTATTCCGGTCGGTCCCTATATTCGAGCGCCTCGGCCGCATAGGCCAACCGTTTCCAGGGCACGTTGTCAGCACGGGCGGTCTGGTAGAGCAGCCCTGCCTCGGCCCGATCCGCTGCCGCCCTCGCCACCTGTTCGGCCCGTTCCGCCCGGATCATGCCGATGGTCGTGCCGATGGTTCCAACCACCAGCGCCACCAGTATCAGCAGACCCGCCGATACGCCCGCCCGGTGCCGCCGCACGAATTTCTTCAGCCGGTAGAGCGACCCCGGCGGTCCGGCCTCCACAGGGTCGTGCCTCAGGTGGCGCTCTATGTCGTCGGCCAGGGCAGCCGGGGAGGCGTAGCGGTGATCGCACTCCTTCTCCAGGGCTTTCATGGTGATCCAGTCAAGATCGCCGGATATACGCTTGCGCCAGATGCGCGTGTCGGTGCCGTGATGTATCTCGGTGCCGAGTGTGCCGAGTCGGGTGCTGGGTTTGGGCGGGTCGAACCGTTCGAGGTGAGCCCGTATGCCATCGAGTCCGGCCTGCATCAGCTCGGCCTTCTCGACGGGCGGAACGCCTGTCATCAGTTCGTAAAGCAAGACACCCAGGGCATAGACATCGCTGCGTGTGTCCACGTCGGGCGCGGCCGGGTCGGCCTGCTCCGGGCTCATGTATTCGATGGTGCCGATGAGCCGCCCCATTTGGGTCAGTGCAGTCATGGCCGCCGGCTCGGTCCCGATGGCTTTCGCGACACCGAAATCGATCACCTTGGGGACGGCGCGCCCCTCGATATCCGTGACCAGCACGTTGCTCGGTTTTATATCGCGGTGGATGACGCCTTTTTGGTGCGCATGATTGATGCCCCGGCAGACCTGCACGAAAATGTCCAGGCGCTCGCGCAGCCCCAAATCGAGATGGTCGCAGAATTCGGTGACGAGCACGCCGTCGAGGTGCGCCATGACGAAGTAGAGGCGGCCGTCC
>DAOVZQ010000326.1 GCA_030635025.1 bacterium | reverse complement strand
TCAAGGAACTGTGGACCGGATCCTACGCCCTGATCACCGTGGGCTGGTCCCTGTTGGCGCTGGCGGTCTGTCTGATACTGGTGGACGGGTGGGGCTGGAAGCGCGGCCTGGCACCGCTGACGATCCTGGGTCGCAAGGCGCTGACGGCCTTCGTGGCCGCGCACCTCTTGTCGGACATCGCTATCCGCGTCATTCGCTGGTCGGACGGCGCCGGGGGAACGATCTCGCTACACCATTTCATCAAAGGCAAACTGCTCGACGGCTGGCTGCCGCCCGAGGCCGCCTCGCTGGTTCAGTCGGTGCTGATGCTGGTGTTGATCGTGGCCGGATTGGCCGTCGTGCAACGACGAGTCCGCCGCTGACAACATGCGTCGGACCTGATAGCCTCACCCTACGGAGCGCACTCTTTCATCAGGGGAAAGTCATGACCAAAATCGGCATCATCATCTGCGGACGTTACAAGGAATGCGGCGGCGGAAAATGCCTCCGCTCCATGCGCGAGCGCGTAGGCGGATTTGCCCGTTATCCCAAGGATGAGGCCCTCGAACTGGTCGGCTATTCATACTGCGGCGACTGCCCCGGCGGTAATATTGAGTACGTGCCCGAAGAGATGATAAAGAACGGGGCCGAAGTGATTCATCTGGCCACCGGTCTGGTGGTCGATTATCCGCCCTGCCCGTCTGTCCGCGAGTTCAAGACGTTCATAGAAACGCGATACAAGATACCCGTGGTGGTCGGCACTCATCCGATTCCCATGAAGTACATGAAGATCCACGAGACCCTGCCCTTCTGGGCGGACACGAAGATGGAAGAGTCGGCCGGATACATGATGAAAGAGGATTCAGAGATCATGAAGGCCTATGACTGAGGACTCCAACCCCACACACCCAACCAAAGCTGGTAGACCCCGAAGGCGGCCAGGGCGAACACGGAGAACCCCACCATTACCCGCCGCACCCGCGGCCCCAACTGACGCGCAAAGGCGAACAGGCCGATCAAGCCGATCAGGCAAGTGACCATCGTCACATAGAAACCGACGATCAGGGCGGCGCCATGGCCCGGTGCCTCGCGATACCCCGTCAGGAAAATCGGTCCCATAACGAGACTCCAGCCTAGCCAGGGGTTGGGATTCAGAAAATTCACCAAGGCGGCCTTGAAGATCGTGCGCGGTCCCGTCGCGGCTTCTTGCATGTCGACAGCATCGAATCGACGCCAGGAACACCAGGCTCCCCAGGTCAGATAGAACAGGAAAACCGCCCCGGCCAGATGAAGAAACCGGACCATCTCACCGGGAACCCGCGTCAGGACCAGCAGGGCCACCACCACGATAGGCGCGTCGCTGAGCAGAGGGGCGAAGGCGGCCGGCACGGTGCGTCGCCAGCCCCGGGTCAGGGTCTCGGACATCAGGAAGGTCTGAAACGGTCCGGGCTGCACGGCCGCCGCGAAGGCGAAGCCGGCTCCGATCAACACGTAGCTCCACATGGGGTGGGTCCACTTTCAGGTTCGGTTGTTTCGAAGACGCGTCTGAAGGAATCATGACTCCGAGTTGTAGCCTATTCCAGATATCTGATATTCGCGGTCAAGTCCATAAAAAAGGGCCGGTCACAAGGACCGGCCCATACCGACGACATTTCGTCTATCAGTTACCGACCATCGAGAAATTCGCGCCGAAATGATCCAGCACCTCGTCGATGGGATTGGCAACCGCCGTGAAGCTACCGCCCGCGAAGAGCAGACCCACGGCGCGCGGGTTCGTGCTGACGTCCTCGACCATCAGTGAACCGGAGTCACCTGAGTCCAGGAACGCGGAGCGCTTGTTGTAGATGATGATCTGACCGTAGAAGGTCTGGGTGAAGGCCGACGAACCGGCGCATTCATCCTCATAGGCAATGCTGACCGTGCCGTTCAGAGCTGTGACATAGCTGTTCGTCAGGCCGGTCGTCCGGCCGCTCTTCTTGACGGTCTGGTTGATGAAGGCGGCGGTCGTGCTGCCGGACAGCGGACCGATCTCCAGGATGGAGCCGTCGGTCATGACCATGCCGGGATTGACCAGCGCGATGGCCGCATCCACGTTGGATTGGGGCAGACTGGCCAGGCTGGCCAGGGTCGCCACCGCGGTGGAATTCGCAGCAATGCAGCCCACGTCGATCAAGGCGGGATGGATACAGGGATCGCCGACCGTGGCGACCAGGTTGTTTCCGCCCATGACGATATCCATGGCCAACACGTGCGTGTTGCTCAGGATATACTGGTTTGTGCCGTCGGTGATGAGCGAGCCGAAGGTGCCGCCGCAGCAGTACCCGTTGGCCAGGTCATATTGCCAGCCGCCCGTGGTGCCCATCTGGATCGGCAGGGCCTGGGCATCCGTATGGTCATCCGTGGATGTGGACGGCGGGCCGCCACGCAGAGGCTGTACGCGTCCACCGCGCATACCGCTGATCGGGCGCAACACGCCGGTTACGACTTCTATGGTCGGCAGACCTTCCAATTCGCTCGGAAGAGCGGCGCCCATGGGCCGCTTGGTGTAGAGCATGATCGCCGTACGGCCGTCATCGGTTTCGCCGATGGCCGTACCCACAACGTCACCGGTGGACATCAACGCCGGGGTGTAGACGCCCTGAACCTCCATGGCGGCACGGAACTGGTTCATGGCCTTGTCCGGGTTGAGACTCGAGTCCATCGAGACATCCGGGGCGACGGGGTTTTCCTGATCGTGGCTACAGCCGGACCAGAGAAATGCCATCATTGATAAAAGCACAATGAGGGCTAGAGCGACGGGTGTGTGTTCCAGGCGAGTGAAACGCATACGAGCCTCCAGGTTGAATGAAAAGTGAAACGAGAGAAACGGATTTTGCAATATCATATAAGTTGTCGTCAACCGGTAATGACATATCATTGTTATTAGGTAGGTATTATGTGGTTTTGCGTCCGTAATACACATAAATCAATACCTACGAGGATGTTGAGTATGAGTTTTGTGATAACCCACCTCAGCACCCGGAAAAATAAAGCCGACTCTTTCGAGCCGGCTCCAATGAAATCACCCACGGCAACACACGTCGGGAACTAGAGATCCAGATTTCCGACGTAGATATAATGGCGCCTATCGGCCCTTCTCGACTCCCATGATCTTCATGCGATACGCCAGCGTCGTCGGCTTCAACCCAAGCAACGCCGCCGCTCCCTCCGCCCCCGACACCTTCCACTTGGTGCGCTCGAGTGCCGCGATGATGTTCTCGCGTTCGAGTTTGCGGAAATCCTCGTCGGTGAGAATGCCGGAGCCCGTGTCCAGCACCGCGGCCTTGGGCCCGGCCGAGGTCTCCAGTGTCGGCGAGGGCAGGTCGATGCGCAGTTCGTCGGAGGTGGAAATGATCGCCGCACGCTCCATCACGTTCTGCAACTCGCGCACATTGCCGTGCCACGGGTAGGACTCCAGGCTGACGACATGTCGCAGCGAGAGGACCGGCGGCTGCATACCGAGCTTGCGACAGGCGTTTTCCAGGAAGAAGGCGGCCAGGGGGGCAATGTCTTCGATCCGATCCCGCAAGGGCGGAATGCGAATGGGATAGACGGCCAACCGGTAGTATAGGTCCTGGCGGAAACGCCCCGCGGCGACCTCGCCCTTCAGATCCCGGTTCGTGGCGGCCAGGATTCTTACGTCGACCCGGCGGGTGCGATCATCACCGACGGGCTCGAACTCGCCCTCCTGCAAGACCCGCAACAGCTTGGTCTGCAGCTCCAATGGGATCTCGCTGACCTCGTCCAGAAAAAGCGTGCCGTGATCAGCCAGGCTGAAGCGACCGACACGATCCCGGATGGCGCCCGTGAACGACCCCTTCACATGGCCGAAGAGTTCGCTCTCGAAGAGATCATAGGGGATCGAGGCGCAGTTCAGGGAGATCAGCGGCCGTTCCTTGCGACGGCTTTTCTCGTGAACCGTCCGCACCACGAGTTCCTTGCCCGTACCCGAGTCGCCGGAGACGAGTACGTTCACGTCGGTCGTGGCCACACGATTGATCTCGATGATCACGTCGTCCAGTGCGGCGCTGCGACCCACGAAATGTCCCCGGTCCTTGATGGGGTAGATCTCCTCTCGCAAATATTC